>DATHAU010000653.1:0-7778 GCA_035296545.1 Microvirga sp. | reverse complement strand
CAGCGGCCTCGACACCATCATCGGCGAGCGCGGGCGCTCGCTCTCCGGCGGCGAGCGCCAGCGCCTGTCCATCGCCCGCGCGCTGCTCAAGAACCCGCCCATCCTCATCCTGGACGAGGCCACGAGCGCCCTCGACGCCGCCACCGAGCAGAAGCTGCAAAGGGCGCTCGACGAGGTGATGCGCGGCCGCACCACCTTCGTCATCGCCCACCGGCTCGCCACGATCCGCAACGCGGACCGCATCCTGGTGTTCGACCACGGCCGGGTCATCGAGACCGGAACCTTCGACGCCCTGGTGGCGAGGGGCGGCCGCTTCGCGGAGCTCGCCCGGGCGCAGTTCATGGCGGGCGAGGACAGGCCGAAGGGGGCCGCCAAAAATCCCATCGAGAGCATCGCGGAGACCTGACCCATGACGGCGCTTCCATGACGCAGGGCATCGGCACATCCGGCCCGCGCCGGGTCAACGGCGTCACCCTCCATTGCATCGAGGCGGGCCCCGAGGACGGGCCGCTCGTCATCCTGCTGCACGGCTTTCCCGAGTTCTGGTGGGGCTGGCGCCATCAGATCGGGCCCCTGGCCGAAGCGGGCTTCAGGGTCGTCGCGCCCGATCAGCGCGGCTACAACCTCAGCGACAAGCCCGAGGGGAAGCGGGCCTACCATCTCGATGTTCTCGCGGCGGACGTGATCGGCCTGCTGGATGCGCTCGGGCGCGAGACCTGCTGCCTCGTGGGCCACGATTGGGGCGGGCTCGTCGCCTGGTGGACGGCGTCCCGTTGTCCGAACCGCGTCGAAAGGCTCGTGGCCGTCAACGCGCCCCATCCCGACGTCGCCGGGCCCTACCTCCGGTCCCATCCCCGGCAGATGCTCAGGAGCCTCTATGTGGGCTTCTTCCAGATCCCGCGCCTGCCGGAAGCCATGCTCTCGGCGAGGGATCATCGCGCCCTGAAGGACTCGCTGCTGCGGTCGAGCCGGCGCGGCGCCTTCTCGGATGCGGATCTGGAGCATTACGAGAGGGCCTGGTCGCAGCCGGGGGCGCTGACCGGCATGCTCAACTGGTATCGCGCGCTCCCTCTCAGGGCGGGGCGCGCCTCCGGCGAGGGGCTCGCCATGCCGGTTCTCGTGATCTGGGGGATGCGCGACGGGTTCCTGGAAAGCGGGCTGGCGGAGGCGAGCCTGGCCCTGTGTTCAAACGGGCGGATGCGCCGGTTCGAAAGGGCGACCCACTGGGTTCACCTGGAGGAGCCAGAGGCTGTCGGGGCCGAGCTGATCGGATTCCTCAAGAACGCCTGAGCAATCCGATTTCCCTAGCCTGCGGCCTTCGCCGGCGGGAGCGGCATGATCTTCACGGCCATGATCCGGTTGCGCGACTTGCGCAGCACCTGGAAGCGGAAGCCGTGGAAGGTGAAGATCTGGCCCGTGTCGGGAATCGTCCGCGCCTCGTGGATGACGAGGCCCGCGATGGTGGTGGCCTCCTCGTCCGGCAGGTTCCAGTCCATGGCGCGGTTGAGGTCGCGGATCGGCACCGATCCGTCCACGTTCACCGAGCCGTTGGGCTGGGGCCGCACACCCTGGACCGACAGGTCGTGCTCGTCCTTGATGTCGCCGACGATCTCCTCGAGGATGTCCTCCAGGGTGACGAGGCCCATCACCTCACCATACTCGTCCACCACCAGGGCGAAGTGGGTCTTCTTGGCCAGGAAGGCCTTGAGCTGGTCGCGCAGGGACGTGGTGTCCGGCACGAACCAGCTCTCCAGGGCGATCGCCTCCACCTTGAGCCTGCCCGCATCGCCGCCCACCGCGTCGAGCGCCCGCAGGAGGTCCTTGGCGTGGAGCACGCCGACGATGTTCTCCTGGCTGTCGCGCCAGAGGGGCATGCGGGTATAGGGCGAGGACAGAACCTCGCGCACGATCTCCTCGGACGACAGGTCCGCGTTGATGGTGCGCATCTTGGTGCGGTGGACCATGACCTCGGAAACGGACAGGTCCTCGAGGTCGAGGAGGCCGCCGAGCATGTCGCGCTCCACCTTCGCAACGCCGCCTTCCTTGTGCAGCAGGTTGACCTGGCCGCGGATCTCCTCGCTGGCGGAGAGGATCGGCGTGTTCTCGCCGATCCTGATGCCGAAGGGCCGCAACATGAGCCGCACCAGCCGCTCGATGGCGATGGCCAGCGGCCCGAGCAGCGCCACCACCCAGGACATGGGGCGGGACAGGAACAGCGACACGGTGTCGGGCGAGGTGATGGCGAGCGTCTTGGGCAGCACCTCGGCGAACACGATCACCAGGACCGACATGATGATGGTGGCGTAGAGCGCCCCGCCGTCGCCGAAGACTGCCACGAGCACGCTGGTGGCGAAGGCCGAGACGCCGATATTGACGATGTTGTTGCCGATCAGCACCGTGCCGATGAAGCGCTCGCGCATTTCCAGCAGGCGGTTCACCAGCTTGGCGCGCCGGTCGCCGCCCCTTTCCAGCATGAGCATCCGGGCGCGGGACGCGGCCGTGAAGGCGGTCTCGCCGGCCGAGAAGAAGGCCGAGCAGAGGAGGCAGACGACGACGACAAGGGCTGCCAACCAGAGATCGCCGGACGATTCTTCGATCATGGCCGTGATGCGATTTCACCTGCGAGAAAAGCCCGGACCTTGTCGGCCCCGATGCCGGGCGCGATGAAGCTCCTCCCGATGCCGCGGGCCAGGATGAAGGTGAGGGCGCCGCCCTTCACCTTCTTGTCCTGCGCCATGGCGTCGAGAAGATCCTCCGCCGTGCCGGACCCGCCTGGAACCTGTGTCAGCCGGGTGGGCAGTCCGGCGGCGGCGAAATGCGCCTCGACCCGCTCGGCATCCGCCGCAGGGCAGAGCCCCAGGAAGGCCGAGAAGCGGAAGGCGAGGTTGAGGCCGATGGCCACGCCCTCCCCATGGACGAGGCGCGTGGAGTCGTAACGCGTGATGCGCTCGAGCGCATGGCCGAAGGTATGGCCGAGATTGAGCAGGGCCCGGTCGCCGTCCTCCCGCTCGTCGCGCACCACCACGGCGGCCTTGGCGCGGCAGCTCTGCGCCACCGCTTCGTCCCGCTCGGGGCCGCCGGAGAAGATGCCCCTCCAATGGGCCTCGCACCAGGCGAAGAAGCCCGCGTCGTCGATGAGGCCGTATTTCGCCACCTCCGCATAGCCCGCGCGCAACTCGCGCCCCGGCAGGGTGTCGAGAAGGGCGGTGTCGGCGATCACCAGGCTCGGCTGGTGGAAGGCGCCCACGAGGTTCTTGCCGTGGCGGGAATTGATGCCGGTCTTGCCGCCCACGGAGGAATCCACCTGGGACAGCAGGGTGGTGGGCACCTGGACGAAGCGCACGCCCCGGCGGACGGCGGCGGCGGCGAAGCCCGCCAGGTCCCCGATCACGCCGCCCCCAAGCGCCACCACCAGGTCCCCGCGCTCGATCCTGGCCTCCAGCACCGCGTCGCAGGCCTGTTCCAGGAAGGCGAAGGATTTGGTGGCCTCGCCCGGCGGCAGGGTGGTCACTGAGGTGCGAAGCCCCGCCCCCTCGAGGGCGGCCGCGAGGGCCTGCCCATAGAGCGGCCCCACATGGGCGTCGGTCACGATGGCGGCGGCGCGGGCCCCCAGGGCCGCGATGCGGGCGCCCGCATCGTTCAGGAGGCCGCGCCCGACCAGGATGTCGTAGGCCCGGTCCCCCAGGGGGACCGGAACCGTGATGGGGGAGGCCCCCTCAAGGGAGGCTGCGCTGCTCACGGGCCGGCGCTCCCCTGCTTGTTCCTGTCGAGCCAGGCGCTCAAGGTCTTGACGATGTCGGCCACCACCCGGTCGTGGGGGGTCTCGTGGGAGTCCACGGTGAGGTCCGCCGTGGCGTAGACCGGGTGGCGGGTTTCCATGAGGCGGCGCATGGTCCCCTCGGGATCCGAGTTCTGGAGCAGGGGGCGGGTGGTGCGCTTGCGGACCCGGCGCATGAGCACGTCGAGATCGGCCCTGAGCCAGACCGAGATGCCCTGTTCGGCGATGCGCTGGCGGGTTTCCTCGTTCATGAAGGCCCCGCCGCCGGTGGCCAGCACCATCGGGCCCTCCTGGAGGAGGCGGGCGATCACCCGCTTCTCCCCGTCCCGGAAGTATTCCTCCCCGTGGATGGAGAAGATGTCGGGAATCGACATGCCGGCGGCCGCCTCGATCTCGTGATCGGCGTCGCGGAAGGGCAACTGGAGCGTCTGCGCGAGCCTGCGGCCCACGGTGCTTTTTCCGGCGCCCATGAGACCAACGAGCACAAGGGATCGCGCGCCGAGCTGGCGGCTGACGGGGTGGCCGCGCCGGCTTGCCTGTTCTTGCCCGCCGACTTCATCGAGCGAATTGAAGCGGCTGATACGGTTCATGCCCCTGTCCTAGCATGAGGGCAGGGGTCTGTCACAAGGGCGTTATCCCTGATTTCCTGGAAAGTTCAGGCCCGGAAGGGACTTGTCTTCCCGGAAGGGACTTGCCTTCGCGGCCTTTGCATGGTTGTAGCGTGGGCCATTCCACACGAGGCTCCCGTGCCCACCTTATTCCGGTTCCTCTTCGTCGTCGCGGTTCTCGCCGGCCTGGGCTTCGGCGCCATGATCGCGCTGGCCTATCTCGTCGAGCCGGAGCCGCGGGAGATCACCGTTCCGATCCCCAGCAACCGGATTCCCTCGTCCTCATGAACGGGGCGCGCCACGCGGGCCTCTTCCTCGACATGCTGGCCGCCGAGCGCGGCGCTTCCCGCAACACCCTGGACGCCTACCGGCGCGACCTCGACGATTACCTGGCCTATCTCCATGAGGCGGGAAGCCGGCCCGACGCGGCCGCCGCCGCCACGATCCGCGGCTTCATGGCGAGCCTCGAGGAGCGCGGCCTGAAGGCGAGCTCCGCCGCCCGCCGCCTGTCCGCCGTGCGCCAGTTCCACAGGTTCCTCTACGTGGAGGGCTACGCCCCCGCCGACCCCACGGCCGCGGTCTCGGCCCCCAAGAGGGGCAGGGTCCTGCCCAAGGTGCTCTCCATCGACGAGGTGGACCGCCTGCTCCGCGTCGCCCATGAGAGCGCAGCCGAGGCGGCGGCTTCCGACCGCCCGCGGTCCTCTGCTGACCGCCTGCGGTCTCCTACAGACCGCCCGCGGTCGCCTCATGACCGCCTGCGCGCGGCCCGCATGGCCTGCCTTCTGGAGCTTCTCTATGCCACGGGCCTGCGGGTGTCCGAGCTGGTGGCGCTGCCCCGCAGCGCCGCAAGGACCCGCGACCGCTTCCTCGTGGTGAGGGGCAAGGGCGCCAAGGAGCGCCTCGTGCCCCTCACGGACGCCGCGCGGGACACGGCCCGCGCCTACCTGGCCGTTCTCGAGGAGCAGGGCAAGGCGGTGGGCCCCTGGCTATTCCCGGCCGACAGCGCCAGCGGCCACCTCACCCGCCAGGCCTTCGCCCGCGACCTGAAGGACGTGGCCTCCGCCGCGCGGCTTCGCGTGGACAAGGTCAGCCCCCACGTGCTCCGCCACGCCTTCGCGAGCCACCTGCTCCAGAACGGGGCGGACCTGCGGGTGGTGCAGGAGCTCCTGGGCCATTCCGACATCTCGACCACCCAGATCTACACCCATGTGCTGGACGAGCGCCTGAAAAGCATGGTGCGCGACCTCCACCCGCTCTCCGAGGGGGAGGGGTGATCTCCCCTGTCATTCCGGGGCCGCGCAGCGGAGCCCGGAATCCATATCCGCCCACAGGTCAAGATCAAGCATGGCGGATGCCACCGCTCTGTGCTTCCCACCGTCGAGGCTATGGATTCCCGCCTGCGCCGGGATGCCAGGGGCGCTCTGCCCTCACCGCCGCGTCAGCAGGAACACCCCCTGCTCGCCGAACAGGTTCCACACCCACCAGGGCAGGGTGACGCGCATGGGCTTGCCGCCGGCGTTGAGGGCCACGGCCTTGTCCATCCGGGCGCCGACCTCGCGGCACAGCTCCATGAAGTCGCGGATGGTGCAGAAATGGATGTTGGGGGTGTCGTACCAGGAATAGGGCATGTTGTCGGTCACGGGCATCCGCCCCCTGAGCGCCAGTTCGAGGCGCACGCTCCAATGGCCGAAATTGGGGAAGGACACGATGGCCCGGCGGCCGATGCGCAGCAGGTGCTCCAGCACCACCTTCGGCCGGCGCGTCGCCTGGATGGTCTGGGACAGGATCACGTAGTCGAAGGCGTCGTCGGGATAATCGGCGAGGTCCGTGTCCGCATCGCCCTGGATCACCGGGAGCCCCTTGGCCAGGCACGCGTTCACCCCCTCGCGGGAGATCTCGATGCCGCGCCCGTCCACGCCCCGGCGGTCGCGCAGCAGGGCCAGGAGGGAGCCGTCGCCGCAGCCCACGTCGAGCACCCGCGAGCCCGGCTCGACCATGTGGGTGACCAGCAGGAAATCGAGGCGGTGGCCCGCCCGATCCTCCATCGCCAGGGGAGCAAGGCCCAGGGCCGTCACGGGATCCCCCGGACGCGGGCGGCCGCGTCGATGAAGCCCCGGGCGGCCGCGAACATCTCGGGCTCCTCGAGCAGGAAGGCGTCGTGGCCCTTGTCGCTTTCCACCTCCACGAAGCCGACCGAGGCGGCGGCGGCGTTGAGCGCGTGGACCAGGGCCCGGGAATCGGAGGTGGGAAACAGCCAGTCGGACGTGAACGAGATCACGCAGAAGCGCGTCGCCGTTCCCTTGAAGGCCCGGGCGAGCGAGCCGCCGTGCTCCGCCGCGATGTCGAAGTAGTCCATCGCCCGGGTCACGTAGAGATAGGAATTGGCGTCGAAGCGCTCCACGAAGGAGAGGCCCTGGTGGCGCAGGTAGCTCTCGATCTGGAAATCGGCGTTGAACGAGAAGGTCGGGGCGCTGCGGTCCTGGAAGTTGCGCCCGAACTTCCGGTGCAGGGCCACCTCGGACAGGTAGGTGATGTGCGCCCCCATCCGGGCCACCGCCAGGCCCTTGGCGGGGCGGGTTCCCTCCTTCAGGTAGCGCCCGCCGCGCCAGTCAGGATCGGCCATGACGGCCTGGCGGCCGACCTCGTGGAAGGCGATGTTCTGGGCCGAGTGGCGGGCCGAGGTGGCGATGGGCAGGGCCGAGAACACCCGCTCCGGGTAGCTCGCGGCCCATTGCAGCACCTGCATCCCGCCCATGGAGCCGCCGACCGCGCAGAACAGGCTTTCGATGCCGAGCCGGTCCAGGAGGGCGGCCTGCGCCCGCACCATGTCGCGGACGGTCACGACGGGGAAGTCCAGCGCATAGGGCTCGCCGGTTGCAGGATTGATGGAGGCGGGACCCGTGGTGCCCATGCAGCCGCCGATCACGTTGGCGCAGATCACGAAGAACCGGTCGGTGTCGACAGGCCTGCCCGGCCCCACCATGGTGGTCCACCAGCCGGGCTTGCCGGTGACCGGGTTCATGTTGGCCACGTGCTGGTCCCCGGTGAGGGCGTGGCAGATCAGCACCGTGTTGGACCTGTCCCGGTTGAGGCTGCCGTAGGTCTGGTAGGCGATCTGCCAGGGCGCCAGCGCCACCCCTGCATCCATCACCAGGGGCTCGCCGGCGTCGAAGCGCGCCACGAGGCTCGACGGCTCGTCGATCTGGTTGCGCGGCTCGGGGGGCAGGGGGGCTGATATCATCGGCGTTCGATTTTCCGAACAACGGGTACTTCGGACGCATCGAGCCGTCAACGAACATGAGGTCTCAGCTCGAACCGCTGCCATTCCGGGCTCGGCTCTACGAGCCCGGAATGGCAGTGCGGGTGTCGCTTTCGGCGGGGATGACAACGGG
>DATHAU010000652.1:0-5559 GCA_035296545.1 Microvirga sp. | reverse complement strand
GACCAGCCCGTCGGCGGTCTCGGCGGTCACCTGCAGGTCGGCCGGGCAGGTTTCCCGTTCGACGATCAGCGAATGGTAGCGGGTCGCCTTGAACGGGCCGTTGATGCCCCGGAACACCGTTTCCCCATGGTGCTCCACCTCCGACACCTTGCCGTGCATGGGCAGGGGCGCGCGGGAGACCGTGCCGCCGAACGCCTGGCCGATGGCTTGCAGCCCGAGGCAGACCCCGAAGGTGGGGATCTCCGGCGAGGCCCGCTCGACCAGATCGAGGCAGATGCCGGCCTCGTTCGGGGAGCACGGGCCCGGCGAGAGCACGATGGCGTCGGGCGCGCGGGCCAGGGCCTCGTCCGTGGTGATGGCGTCGTTGCGCACCACCTCCACGGAGGTTGCCAGGGGGCCGAGCAGGTGCACCAGGTTCCAGGTGAAGCTGTCGTAGTTGTCGATGACGAGGACGCGGGTCATGGCGCGCCGACGTTCGCGCAAGCGGCCGACCCGGTCAAGGGAAGGGTTGCCGCCGTCACTGCCCGAACCTCGCCTGGCTGGCGAAGCGCACCGCCTCTTCGGCCGCCCGGAACAGGGCCTTGGCCTTGTTGACGCATTCCTGCTGCTCGGAGGCAGGGTCGGAATCGTACACGATGCCCGCGCCTGCCTGCACGGCCATGCGCCCGTCCTTCACCACGGCGGTGCGCAGCACGATGCAGGTGTCCATCTCGCCGTTGGCGCCGAAATAGCCGATGCAGCCCGCATAGGGCCCGCGCTTGTCCTTCTCCAATTCGTCGATGATCTGCATGGCGCGCACCTTCGGCGCGCCGGAGACCGTGCCGGCCGGGAAGCCCGCCGCCAGGGCGTCGAGGGCGTCGAAGCCCTCGTCGAGCCGGCCTTCCACGTTCGACACGATGTGCATCACCTGGCTGTAAAATTCGAGGAAGAAGGAATCCGTCACCTCCACGGACCCCATCTCGGCCACCCGGCCCACATCGTTGCGGCCGAGATCGAGGAGCATCAGGTGCTCGGCCCGCTCCTTCTGGTCCGCCAGCAGGCTCTCCGCATGGGCCCGGTCCTCCGCGGCGGTGGCGCCCCGCGGGCGGGTTCCGGCGATGGGACGGATCGTGACCTTGCCGTCGCGGACCCGCACCAGGATCTCGGGCGACGAGCAGACGATCTGGAAATCCTCGAAGTCCAGGTAGCACAGGAACGGAGCCGGGTTCACCCGCCGCAGGGAGCGGTAGAGCGCGAAGGCGGGGAGCGGAAAGGCCGATTCGAAGCGCTGGGACAGCACCACCTGAAAGATGTCGCCGGCGCGGATATACTCCTTGGCCCGGCCCACCATGGCCTCGAACTCGTCCGGCGAGGTGTTGGACAGGGGCGGCTCGAACGCGATGGCCGTGGGGTCGCTCCGGTCCTCCATGGGCAGGGGACGTTCGAGCGCGCCGGTCACCTCGTCGAGGCGGGAAAGGGCAGTCTCGTAGGCCGCCCTGGCCGAAACCCCGTCCTGCGGCCGCACGGGGGTGATGAGGGAAATCTCGTCCCTGACCCCATCGAACACCACCATCACGGTGGGACGCACGAGAATGGCGTCGGGAACCTCCAGCACGTCCCGGTTGGGCTCGGGCAGGCGCTCCATCAGGCGCACCATGTCGTAGCCGAGATAGCCGAACAGGCCCGCCGCCATGGGCGGCAGTTCGTCGGACAGGGGCAGGGCGCTTTCCCGGATCAGGGCCCGCAGGCTCTCCAGGGGCGGCAGGCTCTCGGGCCGGTACTCCCCCAGGCCGTTCAGGGCCCGCCGGTCGATGGAGGCGACGCCGTCCTGGCAGCGCCAGACCAGATCCGGGTCGAGTCCGATCATGGAGAAGCGGCCGCGGGTCGCGCCGCCCTCCACCGATTCCAGCAGGAAGGCCGGGCCCTTCCGCTCGTGCCGCAGCTTCAGGAAAGCCGCCACGGGGGTCAGGAGATCGCCCAAGAGGGTGGCGCGCAGAACGCCCGCCTCGCCGGCCGCATAGGCTTTTGCGAAAGTGTCGAAATCCGGCGCGATGCTCATGCCCTTAGAGGTCGCCGCCCGTCGCCTGACGCAGGGCCTGCGGGTTGATGGTCACCCCGAGATTCTGCCGGACCTGCGCCGTGTACTGGTTCAGCAGGTCGTCGCCCATGGCGTTGCGAAGCTGCGTGTCGAGACGCTCCGCCTCCTGGGTGGTGGTGATGAACGGCGGGACCGAGGCGGAGGCCACCGTGAACACCACGCGCCCCTCCGGGCCGTTGGGGGCATGGCCGGCCTTGCCCACGGGAACCGAGAAGATGCGGTTCACGGCCTCGGCGGTGAGATCCTCCTTGGCGGCGTTGCGGGCGAGATCGGCGGCTGTCCTCACCGGCGCGCCGGCCTCCTGGCCCAGGGCCTCGATGGCGGCGCTGTCGAGACGCTCCGCGAGCTGGCGCGCCTTTTCCGCAAGACGCTGCGCCACCTGATCCTCCCGCCATTGGGCCGCGACCTGATTGCGAACCTCGTCCAGGGGCCTGTCGCGGGAGGGCTCGATGCCGGTCACGTCGTACCAGACATAGCCGCCGCTCGACAGGCGCAGGGGCTCGTTGTCCACGCCAATGTCGGACGCGAAGGCCGCCCTCAGGAGGGCTTGCGCCTCCGGCAGGTTGACCGGGTTGCCGGCCTTGTCCCTGCCGCTTGCGTCCACCGGGGGGACCTGGAGCAGGGCAAGGCCCTTTTCGGCGGCGACCTCCCCCAGGGGCCGGGCTCCGGCCCGCATGTCCTCGATGGCGTCGTGGATGGATTCGATCTGGCCCTGCGCCTGGGAGCGGGCGAGCTCCCGGCGGATCTCGGCCGAAACCTCCTCGAAGGGGCGGACGGCTTCCGGCTGGATCCCGGTCACGCGCAGGAGCACCGGCCCGAACCGGCCGGCGATGGGAGCGCTGACGGCTCCCTGCCCGAGGGAAAAGGCCGCCTCGGCCACCGCCGGGTCGAGCATTTCGGTCCTGGTGAAGGTGCCGAGCTCCAGATCCTGCGGCGAGACCCCGCGCTCCGCCGCAACGGCCTCGAAGCTCGCGCCGTCCTTGATCCTCGCCGCGGCGGTTTCGGCCTCCGCCTGGGACGGGAAGGCGATCTGCTGCACCGTGCGGCGCTCCGGCGTGCCGTACTGGGCCTTCTGCTGCTCGTAGCGCTGGCGGGCATCCGCGTCCGAAACGGCGTCGGGCTTGGCCAGGGCGGCCGCGTCGAGGGTCATGACGGCGAGGGCCCGGTACTCGGGAGCCCGGAAGGCGCCCTTGCGCTCCTCGAAGAAGCCTTGGAGCTGCTCGTTGGTGGGAGCCGGAACCTCCCCCGCCATGGCGGGGGTGAGGACGAGATAGCTGGCGGCGCGCCGCTCGTTGGCGTGGCGGTGCAGGGCCTCCCGGGCCGCGACCGGAACGTTCACGTCGCCGGCCACCGCCTCGGCCAGGTGAAGGCGCGCCATGGCGGCGCGCTGCTCCTGGACGAAGCCCGCCTCCGACAGGGAGATGTTGCGCAGGGCCTGGTCGAAGAGGGCGCGGTTGAACTGGCCGTCCGATCCCTGGAAGGCCGGGTTCTCCATGATGGAGCGCGCGATGGTCTGGTCCGAGACGCTCAGCCCGAGCTTCCTCGCCTCCTCGGCCATCACCGCCTCGGTGACGAGGTCGGAGACGACCCGCTGGTCGAGGCCGGCGGCCCTGGCCTGCTCGGGGGAGATGACCGTGCGGAACTGACGCCCGAGCCGCTGCACTTCGTTGCTGTAGGCGTTGCGGACCTGATCGACGGTGATCTTCGCATCGCCCACGGTCGCCACCGTGGAGGCGGGGGCCGCGCGGAAGATGTCGCCGATGCCCCAGATCGCGAAGCTGACGATGATCGCGCTGAAAAAGATGGTGGCGATGACTTTGCCGACCAGGGTCTGCCCGGCCTTGCGCATTCCTCGAAGCATCGTGAACCCGTTTCCCTGAAACTCGTTGACGACGCCGATAGCCCATCGGGGGCTCTGCGAAAAGGGCAAGCTTGTTGAAAGAGGGCTCAAGCCTCTGCTACTGCCGGATCACAAGCGCGACAGGAGTGCACAGATGAGCGTCGATAGGCCGCGCCCGCTGGTGGCGGGGAACTGGAAGATGAACGGGCTGAAGTCCTCCACCAGGCTTCTGGAGGACATCCATGCGGGCTACAGCCCGAACCTGAGGGCCAGGGTCGAGCTCGCGGTCTGCCCGCCCGCCACCCTGGTGGGCCTCTGCGCCACCCTGTCGGTGGGCTCGCGGGTGGCCATCGGCGGGCAGGATTGCCACGCCAAGGAATCCGGCGCGTTCACCGGGGACCTGTCCGCCGAGATGCTGGCCGATGCGGGCGCGACTTATGTGATCGTCGGCCATTCCGAGCGCCGCCAGTACCACGGCGAGAAGGATGCGGACGTGTGCGCCAAGGCGCTGGCGGCCCATCGGGCGGGCCTCACCGCCATCGTGTGCGTGGGCGAAACCCGGGAGGAGCGCGAGGCCGGCAAGACCCTGGCGGTGGTGCGCAAGCAATTGCGCGGCTCGATTCCCGCCGATTCGAACGGCCAGAACCTCGTGGTCGCCTACGAGCCCGTCTGGGCCATCGGCACCGGGCTGACCCCCACCGCCGCCGACGTGGCTGAGGTTCACGCCCTCATCCGCGAGGAGCTGCGCCGCCTCGTGGGCAAGGGCGAGCAGGCCAAGGTCCGGGTTCTCTACGGCGGCTCGGTCAAGCCCTCCAACGCCGCCGAGCTGATGGCGGTGGAGAACGTGGACGGCGCGCTGGTGGGAGGCGCGAGCCTCGTGGCCGCCGACTTCCTGGCCATCGCGGGCGCCTATCTGCGATAGGGCCGAACCGGGCGCTGCCCTGCGTCCGGCGAAACCCTCCTGTGCGGGAGGAGGCCGTCCCGTTCCGGGAAAAGGCTCTTGCGGGCCTTTGATCCTGGGCGCACCTATGCTACAGGCCGCCGCAACGAACGAACGGATTGCGAGCGGCCGACGCCCGACGGCGGGGCCGCTCAAGGTTTTTGGAAACGATGCAAACAGTTCTCATCATCATCCACCTGATCATCGTGCTCGCCCTGATCGGGGTGGTTCTGCTGCAGCGCTCCGAGGGCGGCGGCATGGGCCTCGGCGGCGGGGGAGGCGGAGGCGGCGTCTCCGGCTTCATGACCGGCCGCGGCCAGGCCAATGCGCTCACCCGCGCCACGGCGGTCCTCGCCGGCCTGTTCTTCGTCACGAGCATCGCCCTGACCATCGTGGCCACCTCGGGGCGCGCGCCCCGTTCGATCCTCGACGGCGCGGCCCCGGTGGCTCCGGCCGGGCAACAGGCTCCCGCAGGCGGACAGGGCGGCAACGTGCTCGAACAGCTCCAGCGGCTTCAGGGCGACCAGCCCGCCGCGCCCGCCCCAGCCCTTCCGCCTCCGGGCGTTCCGGGCCTGCCCGCCCCGAGCGCTCCGCAGCCCACAGCGCCTCCGGCGCAGTAAGCCAGCAAGCAGGGCCGGACCTCCGGCCCTCTCTTTTTTGTGGATAGTGGTCGAGCGGCCGGATTCGCCGTTGCGAATCGGC
>DATHAU010000651.1:0-1866 GCA_035296545.1 Microvirga sp. | reverse complement strand
GGGGCTTTTTCTATGTGCGACCCATTTGATCCATGCGGCTGTCGAGATGAGGCGGCTGCCCGCAACCATCCGTTCAGCCACTACCGGCCCACGCCCTCGGCGCGGATGACCCCGCGAAAAGGGCCGAACTCGGTGGGCTTGCGCACCTCGAGCTGAACCCGTCCCCTGATCCTCGTGTCGTAGGCATCGGACGAGCGGGTGCGGGGCGATCCAACCAGGGCGTCTGCGCCGACGCGGCCGCTGACGCGCACGCAGGCGTCGGAGTTCTGAAGCGCCGCAAAGCCCGGCGGACAGGAGGACGCCGCAGGGGCTTGGCCGAAGGGGGCCAGGATGGCAAGAACGAGAACCGGCAGACGTTTCTTCATCGGGAGCCTTGGTGGACGTACCGGGGCCACCCTAGCGCAGGAATCCTCCGGGATGAAGCGCCGCCGGCCTTACCGGCCCCTGGAGCCGCTTGGCCGGAGCCGGCCGCCGGCTTCGTCGCGCTCGATCTCCACGTGGAACTGCTCGACCTCGGGGCTGTAGTCCCGGATGGCGCCGATCCCGTAGCGATAGGCGAGTTCGCCCCCGAGCCAGCCGCTGAAGAACAGGAGCGCCGTCTGCGCCACGGAGAGCCAGAGGCCGATCCCCTGAGCGCCGGCGACGGGATCGTCCCAGCGCAGCCACGCATTGACCGCGGCAAGGCCCACGACGACCAGATTGGCGATCATGTGGGTCCAGGAAATCCACAGGTTGCGCACCCGGTGGATGGTCATGAAATCGATGAAGCCGGGGATCGCCGCCACGAGAGCGGTGACGATGCCGCCGATGAGCAGCCACAGGGTGCCCCGCGCCCAGAACGTATCCGCCGTGACCCGGAAGGCGATGTCGCTGGCGAGCGCGCCGATCAGCAGCCCGATCGGCAGGGCGACGAGCATGTGATGGAGCGGGTGCCCGGCGATGGCCGCCGTGCTCTCGACCCCGTGACGGTGGTACCGGCCCATAGGAGCCTCCTCTCAAGCGTTGCCATAAGAGGAAAATGCGGCGGCCGGGGTTTTGTTTCCTGGCGCGCCTTGCCGCCCCGACCCATCGCCTCCGGCCGCCGCATCCGGTCCGTCAGTAATGATGCAGCTCGTCCTCCTGCGGCAGGCGCCCCTGGGGCGTCAGCTGGTCGACCACATGCGGCAGGGAATGGGAAAGCTCCGCCAGGAGATCCTGCTGCGGCATGCCCGTCTGCTGCGAGAGCTCGTCGATGGTGTCGGGGCCGAGCGCGCTGGCGAGCTGGTCGGGAGCGATGGGACGGTTGTCCCCATGATCCACCCAGGACTGGGCGATGTCGCCGTGGCCGGACTGGTGGAAGCTGTCGAGCAGGCCGCCGAGGCCCCCCGCGAGCATGCCGCCGTTGAGGCCCCCGCTCGAGCCGCCGCCGAGCAGGCCGCCCAGGATGCCGCCGAGGCCGCCACCCATGCCGCCACCCATGCCTCCGCCTCCGCCCAGCATCCCGCCGAGCCCGCCGCCGCCTCCGCCGAGCATTCCGCCCAGGCCCCCGGAGGAGCCCCGGCTCATGGCCTTCTGGGCGAGCAGGGCCAGCACGGCCATCATGATCGGCGACATGCCGCCGCCCGAGCGGCCGCCCATCCCGCCCCCCATCATCCCGCCGCCCGGCCGCGAGCCGAGAACGTTTCCAAGTACTTGATCAAGCAAACCCATGGCTTGTCTCCTCTCCTGTCTGGGGTCTCAACGGGACAGGGCGGGAACGGTTCGAGCTTGGCGGGGGAGGGAATTGGGAGAGCCCAGTTACATGATATTCAGGACCTACCTCAGTACAGGTTGAACCCAGCGGGCGGTCGGTAGCCCTATGCTTTGCATTAAGAGGAGGCTACGTAT
>DATHAU010000650.1:0-7651 GCA_035296545.1 Microvirga sp. | reverse complement strand
CTGGGGGCCATCTGGGCGGCGGAAGCGCATGGCCCATGATTTCGCACCGGAGGGCTGGATGATGAGGCGCAGGCCGTCCGATCCTGCGTCGGGTATCTCCTGACGCTTTGAAGTGGGCTTCAGCTTCTCTACAGCGGCAGCGGTCAGTCTCTTGGTCACAGGGGCTTCGGGGTAAACCTGGGGTAAACACTCGCCCTGTTATGTAGAAACGCTGTGAAAGTGAATCGGGGAGCTAGAAGGCGGAAATATGAGAGGTTACAATGGCTTCAGGTGGCAGTGCTGTAACGGTCAGAAATGCTCGGAAAGCCTGTAGCAGCGGTTTCCTAAACCGAAGGTCGGAAGTTCGAGTCTTCCCGGGATCGCCATCCAAGCTTTCGCACCGGCCCACCCTTCTGCTTTCAGGGCGTCCCGACACAGCCGGATCGGGGAGGCCCGGCATGAACCTCCACCGACAAGCCTGCCTCTGCCTTTTTCCGCAACCTGGGCTCTAAGGCCTACCGGCTCCTATGGGCGTCGTAGGCTCGGTACTCGCGTTCCCGCTGTTCCCGCCAGTACGCCTCCGGGGCGTACCCGTAGCCATAGCCGCGCGAACCGTATCTGTGCGGGACAGCATAGGGAGTTTCGTACGCGTAATAGCCGCCGTAGGAGCGGGACGGGCGACGGTACTCACGGACGTAGCCTCTGCGCCCGGAGCGAGGCCGCTCCACGTAGTACCCGCCGTCGGAGCCGTAGTAGCCAACCCCGGCGGGACCGGCCACCATGCCGTTGCGCCATGTGCCGGTGCTTTCGCCCGCCTGAGCCGGAAGCGCCCAAGCCGCAAGAGCCCCGCACACGGCGAGAACGGAAAAACCGAACTTCAAGGCTCGAGCAGCAGTCATGTCAGCCTCCAACGAGAGACGAGGATGTAGAATAAGCTGTTTCAACTGTACTTCGTTCCCAACGGCACCGTATCGGCTGTTTGCATGTCTAGCTCCCTATTTGGGAGTTCTGGAGAGGTTGCGCCTGAAACGCGCCTTGCCCGGAGGATGACAGGGGGTTCTTCCTGACCATGACCGCTGCCGTTCCGGAGTCCAAACCGGTGCGGCAGCTTCCTTTTCGGGGTCAGGCGGTGGCGCTGCGAGGTTGACGGGGCCTCGCTACGTCTTGGATGCCTGTCAGGTGGTTGACAGACTCAGTCCTGCTAAGTCTTTGAAACTCCAGCGTGAAATCGTGTTTCCCCTCAACCGAAGGTGGGAGGTTCGAGCCTTCCCGGGATCGCCGTTCCTCAAAGCCCGTGTGGGCCTACCGCCCGACCTGGGCCATCGCGGCCTTGGCGTCGTCGAGGTCCGGCGCGTCGATGTGGCGGTAGCGGGCCTGCACCAGGCCGAAGACGCCGAAGGCGAACAGGCCGAGCGCGGTGAGCGCCAGCAGCAGCCAGCCGTAGGGCTGCTGCTGGAGAGCCTCGAGCGCGCCTCCGAGCCCATGCGCCTGCGCCGAATTGCTGCGCCAGGCCGCCAGGATCAGGAACCCGCCGATGATCGCGAACACGACGCCGCGCGCCGCAAATCCCAGCCGTCCGAGGGAGACGATCCAGCGCCGGTGGTCGGCCGGAAGCGCCAGATGCCGGGCGACGTCGCCGCGCCAGCCTTTCCACCCGAAGGAGAGGCCCGCTCCCGCAATGGCCAGGCCCACGAGGCCGACGAGCCAGCGGCCGAAGGGCTGCGCCATGAGCCAGGCCGTGGAGTCCTGGGCCCTGGCCTCCTCGCTGCCGCCGCCCGCGCCCCAGCCGAGGGCAAGGCCCAGGGCGGTCAGCGCGAGGCTTCCATAGATGAAGCCGCTGATCAGGTGGGCGCCGCGGATGCCCCAGCCTTTGGCGTCCCCGCCGTGGCGGTCCGCGTCCGTGACGGCTTCCAGGATGCGCCAGATGCAGAAGCCCGCAAGCCCCAGGGCGATCAGGCCGAGCCAGACCTTGCCGAAGGGTTGGGACAGGAGCGTCTGAAGGGCGCTGCGGCTGCCGCCGGTCTGGCCGCCCGAACCGACCGCCGCCATGAGCGCCAGGGCGCCCACCAGGCCATAGACCACGCCGCGGGCCCCATAGCCCAGCCGCGCCAGCGCTTCGATGGGGTTTCGGTGCAGGTTCGGCATGGGTGAACGGCTCCGGTTTCCTTAAGAGGAACCGCCAAGCCTCGCCTGATGTTCCTTGCTGCCGGAGCCCGGTCCCGAGGCGCGCCGGGGTCAGTTCCGACGGGCCTGCCCGGCATGGGCGAAAACATCCTCCACAAGAGGAGGGCCGGCCAGGACAAGCAGCAGGGCCGCGAAGGGGAGCGAGAACAGGAGGCCGATCTGGCCGAAGCCGACGGCGCCGGTGACGCCGCCCACGAAGAAAGAGGCGAGGAGCAGGACCAGCAGGCGCAGCTTCTCGCGATCGGCCCTGACGATCTCCGCAAGGCTCCTGTCGCGGTTCCAGTACGCAAGCTTGCCCAGTTCGATCCCGATATCCGTCACGATGCCGGTCACATGGGTGGTGCGCATGCGGGCTCCCGAGATCTTGGTGATGGTTGCGTTCTGCAGGCCCATGATGAAGCAGAGCAGGGGCACCGCGGCCGCCACGAAGCCGGGGGAGGGATGGGCGAGCCAGCCCAGGATCCCGAAGCCGAAGAGAAGCGCCGCTTCCAGCACCAGGGGCATGTCGTAGAGGCTCCCGAGGCGGTGGCGCCGGCCCCAGTTGATCAGAATGGCCGAGCAGCCTGCGCCCACCATGAAGGGCAGGAAGGCCGAAGCGCCGAGCAGCACCGCGCCGAGCGCGCCAAGGGCGAGGTCGTCGGCCATGGCGGACAGGATGCCGGACATGTGCGAGGTGTATTGGCCCACCGCGAGAAACCCGCCCGCGTTGATCGCGCCGGCGATGAAGGTGAGGGCCATCCCGAGCAGGGTGTCGGCCGCGCCCGTCCGCTCGGACGCCGCGACGCTCCTGATCGACCCGATGGAGCGGGCGGCGAAGCTGCGAGGCTGTCTGAGGGTCGGCTGCGGATCCATCGGCCATGACCCTACAGCTTTTCGCTGAACGGTTCCATTCCCGACGCGGGCCTTGCAGCCCATGGCCGCGCGATGCGCGAGCCCCGTCCCATGGAGCGGCTGGCGAGGCTTCGCGTCACTTGCTGCGCGAACGGAATGCCGCGGCAGGCGACCAGGATGACGGGGCGCAGCGTCCCGGCGAAACAGGTTTTACTGTTCTGACTGTACGTCAGTTGTCCAGGCGAGCCGGCCTGAGAAGATGGACCGGGTCATTCAAGGCCAACCCACGACGATCCGGTGCATTCAACCCTGAAGGACACTTCCGGCAAGAACATTGCCATGCCGTTTGATGGGCGCACATCCATCGCGATGAAGGTCTAGCCGGTCTCCGAAGCCGGATCATGAAGCGAGGGCGAAGGCGAGGTAATCCGCACTCGTAGAAACCGGAGCTACAGGGCCAATTGTTTCTTGAATAATCACGCATAGGACCATTGACCTAAGGATCGGCTTGAACATAGTCTAGCCAAGTTAAAACCATTCATATGCAAGGCTGCGCCATGCCGATACTGACCATGATTTCTGCATCGCGCAGGTTCTTGATTTCAGCCACGGCGGCGTTTGCCGCCCTGCTCGTCGCCCCGGCCGAAGCGGCGGTGAACGAGCGCCGGGTGGCCCTGGTCATCGGCAACAGCGAATATGCCCATGTGGCGCCCCTCGAAAACCCCCTGATCGACTCCAAGGCCGTCGCCGCCTCGCTCAAGCGCCTCGGCTTCGAGGTGGTCGAAGGCTACAATCTCAACATGGAGGCCATGCGGGCCACGGTGGGCGAATACGCCGGGCGGCTCGACGGCGCCAAGGTGGCCCTGGTCTACTACGCCGGACACGGCATCGCGGTGGGCGGCGACAACTACCTCATCCCGACCGACGCCGTGCTCAAGACCCCGGCCGACGTGGACTTCCGCACCCTCAACATCAATCTCGTGCTCCGCCAGATGCAGCGGGAGGAGCGGGTCAACGTGGTCATTCTCGACGCGTGCCGCGACAATCCGCTGGCCGAGGAGCTGTCCCGCTCCGCGAAGGGAACCCGCTCCGCCGGCATCTCGACGGGCCTGAGCGAGATCAACACCAATGCGGCGGCCGGTACGCTCATCGCTTTCGCAACCGATCCGGGCAAAACCGCGCTCGATGGGAAGAAGGGCGAGAACAGCCCCTTCACCACCGCGCTCCTGAAGCACATGGAGACGCCCGGCATCTCCATCAGCTCGGTCATGGACCGGGTGCGCGAGGAGGTCTGGCGCTCGACCGGCGAGAAGCAGCGCCCCTGGGTCAACACCTCCATCATCGGCGAGTTCTATCTCAATCCGGAAGCGCCCGCCCCGGTTGCGGTCGCGGCCCTGTCCCAGCCCGCCGCCGCTGCGCCGAGCCCGGCCGGATTCGGCATCGACCGGCAGGCGCTCGAGATGAAGCTGTGGGAATCGGCCGAGCGGTCCAACACGGCCGAGGACTACAAGGCCTACCTCGAAGCGCATCCGACCGGATACTTCGCGGCCCTCGCCAAGAACCGGATCGCCAAGCTCCAGGGCGGCGGCTCGGAAAAGCCCGCCGTCGTCATCAACGAGGCCGAGTTGAAGGCCCAGGCCGGAACGGCGCAGACGGAGGCCGGCATCAACCTCGCCCAGGCCGACCGGGCGGAGGCCCAGCACCGCCTCCGGCTCGCGGGCTTCGACGCCGGCAGCACCAACGGCAAGTTCGGGCCCACCACGCGCCAGGCCATCGCGTCGTGGCAGAAGTCGCGCTCCACCCCGGAGACCGGCTACCTGACCAAGATGCAGCTTGCCGCCCTGCGCGAGCAGACCCAGGACGCCTACAGCAACTGGCTGTCGGCCCAGTCCGAGCCGCGGTCGGTCGCCCAGCCCGCCGCCCGCCGGGCGACCAATCAGGTGCGCGCGGAGCCGCAGGTTCGCAGCAGCTCCCGTCCGGTCCGCCAAGGGGGCCCCTCGCTCGGGGAAGTCGGCCAGTTCCTCGGCGGCGTCGGGACCCTTGTCGGAGGCTTCAGGCGCTGATCAGGGCGGAGGCCGCGCCGCCATGGCCGGCTCGAGGCAGGGAGACCCCCGTCGGATGAGCCGCAGGCTGGTCCGACCCTAGGCAACCCTCTTCTTTGCTCCTCGGCTGCGCGGTATCAGGGGTTTTCCTCGCGCACGAATCAAGGTCGCCCCAATGGCAGGAGAATGCGGACACCGATCACGGACCCTCCGGGTGCGCGCGGCGCTTGCGGCGATGCTTTTGTTCGGCGCGTCGGCCGGGTGTCCCGCCCAGGCCGACTTCGTTTCAGGGCTCGAACAGAGCGGCGACAATTACCTGTCCTTGCGCTCCGGCCCCGGCCGCTCCCACTTGGAGCTCGACCGGCTTGAGCCCCATACGTTCGTGACGGTGCTTCGCCGCGACGGAGCCTGGTATCAGATCCGCCTTCGCGATGGCCGCACGGGATGGGCTTACGGGCGCTACATCCATCCGGGCTCGCCGCCGACGGCCGCATCCGATGCGGGATCGACGGGAGTGCCGGTCTACGTGTCCGGCCTCGATCCCAACGGCGACAATTACCTGTCCTTCCGCACGGGCCCCGGCGGCCGCCCCTATGCGGAGCTGGATCGCCTCGGGCCCAACACCCCCGCATGGGTGATCGGCGAAAGCGGCAAGTGGTGGAAGATCAGGCTCCGCGACGGGCGGGTCGGATGGGCCCACAGCAATTATCTCGCGCCGGGCCCCCGCAACGACCGGGCCGCCTCGGGAGCGCCGCCTGCGCCATCGCGACCGGCGGCGGCCTTGCCGCAGGAGGCATCCTCAAACCCGGCAATCGCCGCGCAGCAAAGGATCGGCGTGCCCCCCGGCGCAGCGGGCGGCGTCCTGCCGCCGCCGTCCATGCGTTCGGAGTCGGGCCCGGCGTCGGGGCCGCCTGTTTCCGCTGAACCGCTCAAGGATGCGTCCATCAATCCCGTGGGCGGGAAGCCTGCCAAAGCCGAGGCGGCTCTTGCCGGAGGAAGGCGCTTCGCCCTTGTGATCGGCATCGATGCCTACGAGAGCGTTCCGCCGCTGCAAAAGGCCGTCAACGACGCCCGCGCCATGACGTCCGTGCTGCGCGAGCTGGGCTTCGAGGTGACCTCGGGCGAGAACCTCGGCCGCGCCGGGTTGAGCCGCAAGCTGATCGAATTCGAATCAGGCCTCAGGCCGGGCGACACGGCCCTGTTCTTCTTCGCCGGGCACGGCTTCGAGATCCGCGGCCAGAACTTCCTGCTTCCGGCGGACGTGCCTTCGGTGTTCGAAGGCCAGGAGGAGCTCATCAAGGACTCGGCCTTCGCGGCGGACCGCATCATCGACCGGATCCGGGAGCGGGGAGCCAGAACCGTGGTGGCGGTTCTCGACGCCTGTCGCAACAATCCCTTCGAGCGGCCCGGCGGCCGCTCGGTGTCGGGAACCCGGGGCCTTGCGCAGATGACCCCCGCCGAGGGCGTGTTCGTGGTCTTCTCGGCGGGCGCGAAGCAGGAGGCGATCGACCGCCTGTCGGACGACGACGAGAACCCGAACTCGGTCTTCACGCGGGTCTTCCGGAAGCAGCTCGCCACGCCGGGCTTGGCCCTCGACCAGATGGTGAAGCGAACCCGGCTGGAGGTTCGCGATCTTGCCCGCACCATCGGGCGGGAGCAGACGCCGGCCTATTACGACCAGATCGTCGGCGAGGTGGTGCTCAAGCCGGCGGAGTGACGCCTGCGCCGCTCCCATCCTGCGGCGGGTTCTAAGCGCCGGGCCAGGGGCGCTACAGCCAGCGCCGGACCCGCGAGCGGTAGCCGCGGTAGCCGTCGCCGAACTTGCCCTCGAGATAGGCTTCCTCGCGGGCCACGACGCCGTAGCGGATCACAAGGGCGAAGGGCGCCAGCATGATCAGCAGCCAGAGATTGTCAAAGGCGATGCTCAGGCCGATCAGGCCCAGGAACATGCCGAGATAGATGGGGTTGCGCGTGAAGCGGTAGGGCCCCGTCTCGACGATGGTGGTGGTCGGCAGGTTGGTGGGAACGTTCGAGCCGGCCCCCGTCATGGTCGCGATGGCCCAGGCGAACAGCCCCAGGGCGAGGACAAACACCATGGCGCCGAGCCAGCCTCGGGGCAGACCGGCCGGCAGGAAGGGCAGGGGCGCGAGCCGGTCGAGCGCAAGGCCGGCGACGACCGCAAGCCCCCATGCGAGCGGCGGGCGAACGAGGACCTGAGCGGTGTCTGCCGTGTCAGCCATAGGGGGACCGTGAACCCAAGGCCTTTGTCTATGTCAGTGGCAGACCACCGTCAAACCGCTTCCAAGGCGCGGGCCGTCATGCCCTGCCTGCGGCGGGCGGATCGATGGGGGTCGTCGCTACTGGCCCAGGTTGACGATCTCGACCCGGCGGTTGACCGGGCTGTCCGGGCGGTAGGCGTCGGCCGGCAGGCGCTTCCCGAAGCCGAGGGACGAGAGCCTCTCCGGCTGCACGCCGTAGGTGACGACGAGATGTTCGAGCACGGAGCGCGCGCGCCGCTCCGACAGGCGCTGGTTGTACTCGTCGGAGCCGATTGCATCCGTGTGCCCGCCGATGAGGAAGCGGAACGATTTCAGCCGCTCGTCCCGCAGCGCGAG
>DATHAU010000649.1:0-3489 GCA_035296545.1 Microvirga sp. | reverse complement strand
CAGCCTGTCCTCGCGCACCATCGTGTACAAGGGCATGGTGCTCGTGCGCCAGCTCCGGGACTACTACCCCGACCTGCAGGACGAGCGCTTCGAGAGCGCCATCGCCCTGGTGCACCAGCGCTTCGCCACCAACACCTTCCCCACCTGGCAGCTCGCGCACCCCTACCGCATGGTGGCCCATAACGGCGAGATCAACACCCTGCGCGGCAACGTCAACTGGATGGCGGCCCGCCAGGCCTCGGTGGATTCCGAGCTCTTCGGCAACGACATCTCCAAGATCTGGCCGATCTCCTACGAGGGCCAGTCCGACACCGCCTGCTTCGACAACGCCCTCGAATTCCTGGTGCGCGGCGGCTATTCCCTGCCCCACGCCATGATGATGCTGATCCCCGAGGCTTGGGCCGGCAACCCGCTCATGAACGACGACCGGCGCGCCTTCTACGAGTATCACGCAGCCCTCATGGAGCCGTGGGACGGGCCGGCGGCCGTGTGCTTCACGGACGGCAAGCAGATCGGCGCAACGCTCGACCGCAACGGGCTTCGCCCCGCCCGCTACCTCGTGACCGACGACGGCCTCGTGGTGCTCGCCTCCGAGATGGGCGTGCTGCCGATCCCCGAGGAGACGATCGTCGAGAAGTGGCGCCTTCAGCCCGGAAAGATGCTCCTCATCGACCTGGAGCAGGGCCGCATCGTGTCCGACGACGAGATCAAGCAGCAGCTCTCCGACGCCCATCCCTACAAGGACTGGCTCAAGCGCACCCAGATCGTGCTGGAGGACCTGAAGCCCGTGCAGGCGCGCGAGTCCCGCACGGACGTGTCCCTCCTCGACCGCCAGCAGGCCTTCGGCTACACCGCCGAGGACCTCAAGCTGCTCATGCAGCCCATGGCCGTGACGGGCCAGGAGGCGGTGGGCTCCATGGGCTCGGACACCCCGATCTCCGCCCTCTCCGACAAGTCCAAGCTGCTCTACACCTACTTCAAGCAGAACTTCGCCCAGGTGACGAACCCGCCCATCGACCCGATCCGCGAGGAGCTCGTCATGAGCCTCGTGTCCTTCATCGGGCCGCGTCCGAACATCCTCGACCTGGAGGGCACCTCGCGCCGCAAGCGCCTGGAGGTGCGCCAGCCGATCCTCACCAACGAGGACCTGGAGAAGATCCGCTGCATCGGCCATTTCGAGGACCGCTTCGACACCAAGACCCTCGACATCACCTATGACGCGGAGCTCGGCGCGGCCGCCCTCGACGGCGCCCTCGACCGCCTCTGCGACCGCGCGGAAGCGGCCGTGCACGGCGGCTACAACATCATCATCCTCACCGACCGCATGGTGGGCCCGGACCGCATCCCGATCCTAGCGCTGCTCGCCACGGCGGCCGTGCACAATTACCTGATCCGCAAAGGGCTTCGCACCTCCGTGGGACTGGTAGTCGAATCCGGCGAGCCCAGGGAGATCCATCACTTCGCCTGCCTTGCGGGCTACGGCGCGGAGGCGATCAACCCCTATCTCGCCTTCGAGACCATCGCGGCCATGCACGAGGCGGGCGAGCTGCCGCAGGAAGTGGACGCGGGCGAGGCGATCAAGCGCTACATCAAGTCCATCGGCAAGGGCCTGCTCAAGGTGATGTCCAAGATGGGCATCTCCACCTACCAATCCTATTGCGGCGCGCAGATCTTCGACGCCATCGGCCTCAAGTCCGAGTTCGTCAACCGCGACTTCTTCGGCACCGCCACCCTCATCGAGGGCATCGGCATGGACGAGGTGGCGGAGGAGAACGTGCGCCGCCACCGCGACGCCTTCGGCGACGCGCCGATCTATCGGACCGCCCTCGACGTGGGCGGCGAATACGCCTATCGCACCCGCGGCGAGGTCCATGCCTGGAACCCGGACACGGTGGCGACCCTCCAGCACGCGGTGCGCCTCAACGCGGGGGACCGCTACCGCGAGTTCGCCAAGCTCGTGAACGAGCAGGAGAACGAGCTCAAGACCATCCGCGGCCTCTTCCGCATCAAGCTCGCGCCCGAGACCGGACGCGCGCCCGTTGCGCTGGACGAGGTGGAATCCGCCCAGAGCATCGTGCGGCGCTTCTCCACGGGCGCCATGTCCTTCGGGTCGATCTCCAAGGAGGCGCACGAGACCCTTGCCATCGCCATGAACGCCATCGGCGGCAAGTCCAACACCGGCGAGGGCGGCGAGGAGCCGGAGCGCTTCCGGCCCCTGCCCAATGGGCTCTCCAAGCGCTCGGCCATCAAGCAGGTGGCCTCCGGCCGCTTCGGGGTGACGACGGAATATCTCGTCAATTCCGACATGATGCAGATCAAGGTGGCTCAGGGGGCCAAGCCCGGCGAGGGCGGCCAGCTGCCCGGCCACAAGGTGGACGCCAAGATCGCCCGCGTGCGCCACTCCACCCCCGGCGTCGGCCTCATTTCGCCGCCGCCCCATCACGACATCTATTCCATCGAGGATCTGGCGCAGCTGATCTTCGACCTCAAGAACGTGAACCCCGCCGCCGACGTGTCGGTGAAGCTCGTCTCCGAGGTGGGCGTCGGCACGGTGGCGGCGGGCGTCGCCAAGGCGCGGGCCGACCACATCACCATCTCGGGCTTCGAGGGCGGCACCGGCGCGTCGCCGCTCACCTCCCTCAAGCACGCGGGCTCGCCCTGGGAATTAGGCCTCGCCGAGACCCAGCAGACCCTGGTGCTCAACCGCCTGCGCGGCCGCGTGGCGCTCCAGGCCGACGGCGGCCTTCGCACCGGGCGCGACGTGGTGATCGCCGCCCTTCTGGGAGCCGACGAATACGGCTTCTCGACCGCGCCCCTAATCGCGGCTGGCTGCATCATGATGCGCAAGTGCCATCTCAACACCTGCCCCGTGGGCGTCGCCACCCAGGACCCGGTGCTGCGCAAGCGCTTCAAGGGCCTGCCGGAGCACGTGATCAACTACTTCTTCTTCGTCGCCGAGGAGGTGCGCGAGCTGATGGCCGAGATGGGCTTCAAGACCGTCGACGAGATGATCGGCCAGTCGGACATCCTGGACAAGAACGGGGCCATCGATCACTGGAAGGCCAAGGGCCTCGATTTCAGCAGGCTCTTCCACAAGCCGGACGCAGGGCCCGACGTGGCCATCCGTCACCTGGAGCGGCAGGCTCACCCCATCGACGAGGTTCTGGACCGCCGGTTCATCGCAGAGGCTGAAGCGGCCCTGGAGCGCGGCGAGGCCGTGACCATCGCGGCGAAGGTGCGAAGCGCCGACCGCACGGTGGGCGCCATGCTGTCGGGCGAGGTCGCCAAGCGCTACGGCCACGAGGGCCTGCCCGACGACACCATCACGGTGAACCTGACGGGCACCGCGGGCCAGAGCTTCGGCGCATGGCTCGCCGCGGGCGTGACCGTGAACCTGGAAGGCGTCGCCAACGATTACGTGGGCAAGGGCCTGTCGGGCGGCAAGCTCATCATCCGGCCGCCTGCGGACACGCGGGCCGCGCCGGAGCG
>DATHAU010000648.1:0-6204 GCA_035296545.1 Microvirga sp. | reverse complement strand
GTGAGGATCGTGGCCTCCTGGCCGCCATGCTGGGTGGCGCTGGAGGTGAAGACCGAACCGACCTTGCCGATGAGACGCCCTTTCGCCCAGAGGCCGCCGGTCTGGTCGAGGAAGTTCTTCATCTGCGCCGTCATGGTGCCGTAGCGGGTCGGCGTGCCGAAGATGATGGCGTCGTAGTCCGGAAGCTCCTCGACAGTGGCGATGGGAGCCTTCTGGTCGGTCTTGTAATGGGCGGCCTGGGCCACCTCCGCGGGAACCAGTTCGGGCACGCGCTTGACGACCACGTCGGCTCCGGCCTCCCGGGCGCCTTCCGCTGCGGCATAGGCCATTTGCTCGATATGCCCCCAGGATGAATAATACAGCACCAGAACCTTGGTCATCGGGACCTCCTCATTAAGGGTTGTTTCACGAGATCGGAGCTTTCCTGGAGCCATTGGAATGTCAGGCTGCGGAAACGTCCCGTTGCGGGTGAATGCAGTCCGACGGTATTCTTTCTTTTCTGCAAAGCTAGTGCTACGTTTGCACTGCTCCTATTGCACGGATGCATGAATGTCGAAGCAGCAGCAGCTCGATTGGGACGATTTCCGGCTGGTGAAGATCATTGCCGAAGCCAATGGCCTCGCCGGAGCGGCCGAGCGCCTGGGCATCAACCATTCCACCGTATTCCGCCGTCTCGGGCAGATGGAGGACAATCTCGGGGTCAAGCTCTTCGAGCGGCACCGCACGGGCTACGTGCTCACTCCCGCCGGGGAGGAGATGACCATGCTGGCCGAGCAGATGGACGAGAACGTCACCACCTTCACCCGCAAGCTCGCCGGCCAGGCGGTCTCCCCCGCAGGCGAATTGCGGGTGACCACCAACGACACCCTGCTGGTTCACCTGCTCACCCACATCTTCGCCCGGTTCATCAAGGCCAATCCCGAGATGCGGCTCGACGTGGTGCTGGCCAACCAGGCCCTGAACCTGTCAAAGCGCGATGCGGACGTGGCGATCCGGGCCACCGACGATCCTCCCGAAACCCTGATCGGGCGGCGGGTCGCCACCATCGCCTGGGCCGTCTATGGAAGGGCCGCCGATTTCCCCGAGCCGCGTCCCCCGGACAGCCCCGATTCCCGCGCCCTCTTCGACCGGACCTGGGTGGCCCTGGGCGACAACCTGGCGGGCCTGAAGGCGGCCCGTTTCGTGCGCGAGCGCGTGGCCCCGGAGAACATCGTCTACAAGGTCAACACGGTGCTCGGCCTGGCAGAGGCCGTGGAGGCGGGAACCGGGATCGGACCCCTGCCCTGCTTCATCGCCGACGCCAAGCCGAACCTCGTCCGCCTGTCCCACATCAATCCCGAATTCTCGGCGGGCCTGTGGCTCCTGACCCATCCCGACCTGCGCCAGTCGGCCCGGGTGCGGGCCTTCATGGATTTCATGGCGGCGGAAATCGGCCGGCAGAGGCGCTGGATCGAGGGCAGCGGCAAGAAGGCGGCGTGAACGGGTCCCGGGCGGGGATCAGCCGATCTCCACCACCACGCGGCCCTTGATCCGGCCCGCCACGATCTCGCGCCCGGCCTCCATCACCCGGTCGAGGGGGATCGTGGAGGTCATGGCCGCGAGCTTGCGGTGGTCGAGCTCCCGCGCCAGCCGGTCCCAGGCCTCCAGCCGCAGGGCCTTCGGAGCCGCGACGGAATCGACCCCGAGCAGGGACACGCCCCGCAGGATGAACGGCGCGACGGTGGTGGGCAGATCCATGCCCGCCGCAAGCCCGCAGGCGGCGACCGCTCCGCCGTACCCGGTCATGGACAGGACATTGGCCAGGATGGTGGAGCCCACCGTGTCGACGCCTGCCGCCCAGCGCTCCTTGGCGAGAGGACGGACGGGGCCGGAGAGCTCGCTCCGGTCGAGGATCTCGGCGGCGCCGAGACCCTTCAGGTAATCCGCCTCTTCCGGCCGCCCCGTGGAGGCGACCACGCGCCACCCGGCCCCCGCGAGGAGCGCCACGGCAACGGAGCCGACGCCGCCTACCGCCCCCGTGACGACGGCGGGGCCCCGGTCCGGGCGCAGGCCGTGCCGCTCCAGGGCCATGAGGGAGAGCATCGCCGTATAGCCCGCCGTGCCGATGGCCATGGCCTGCCGGGGCTCGAGGCCCTGCGGCAGGGGAATCAGCCACTCGCCCCTCACGCGGGCCCTTTCGGCATAGGCGCCCAGATGGGTCTCGCCGAGGCCCCAGCCGTTGAGGATCACCCCATCGCCGGGCTTGAACTCGGGGTTCGACGAGGCTTCCACGGTTCCGACCAGGTCGACCCCGGGGATCATCGGGAAGCGCCGCACCACCGGGGCCTTGCCCGTAAGGGCCAGCCCGTCCTTGTAGTTGAGGGTGGAATGGGTGACGCGGACGGTCACGTCCCCGTCCATGAGGTCGCCCTCGTCGAAGCTGCGAAGGCCGACGCTCTGGCCTGCGTCGGCCTTGTCGATCACCATTGCCCTGAACGTTCCCATGTGGCTGCCTCCCCTGTGGCGCTGCATTCTGGCCACGGCCGCGCATCAGGGCAAGCGGCGGAGCAGAGCCGGCCGGAGCCTGAAGGGCCCTGCCGGTGGGAATCTCCAGCAGGAGCGAGCATATTCTAGGCCGGGAATGAAATCTTGTTCATCCCATGTACAGACCTAAATTGCTTCTCTCGTCCGATGAACTGCCAGTCTATTCCCTCAGGCCGTTGCTCAAGATCCGGTGCCCGTCAGGGCATCCGCTCGGCGCTAGCTGGCGCTACGGTGGTACCCTCATGACGTTCAAGCACTTCTCTCGCCTCCTGTTCGCCGGCATCTCGGCCCTGGCGCTCGGCGCCGGCATCGACGGTTCTCGCGCATCGGCGCGAGCCCTGTCGGCGACCCTTGCCCTATCGCCGGCCGCCGGGGCGGGGGATGGATCGGCACGCCGGACCGACGGGGCCGGATGGGTTCTGGCGCAGGCGGAGCGCGAAGAGCGTTTGCGCCGGCGCGACCAGAACAATCCAGGCGAGCGGCCCGGAAACCGGCAGGAGCGCAGGGAGGATCGCTTCGAGGAGCGCCAGCGGAACCCGGACCGCCAGCAGGAGCAGCGGCCGCAGGTACAGCAGCGGCAGCAAATGCAGCAGCAGCAGCAAATGATGCAGCAGGAGCGCCAGCAGCGCCAGGAGATGCGCCGCCAGGAGCAGGAGCGCGAGGGGCGCGAGCGACAGCAGGGCCAGGAACGGCAGCAGCAGCAGGAGCAGCGCCGGCAGCAGCAGGAGATGCGGCAGCAGCAACAGGAGTTGCGCCAGCAGCGCGAGCGGCAGCAGGGCCAACAGCGGCAGCAGGAGTTGCGGCAGCAGTTGGAGCGCCGCCAGGATCAGCAACGGGAGCAGCGCGAGCTGTTGCAGGACCGGGAGCGTCGGCAGCAGCAGGAGCTGAGGCAGCAGCGGCTGCCGGACCAGCTCCGGCTCGAAGAGCGCGAGCGGCCATTCCGCCAGCAGGAGCAGCGCGGGGGGCGGCCCGAGGGTTTCGACGCCGGACCGAACCGGGAGCGGGACCTGCGCGAGCAGAACCGCCAGCTTCGCGAGCGGCAGCTGGATCAGGACCGTCGGCAGCAGCTGCAACAGCAGGAGCTGCGCCGCCCGGAGCAGGATCAGCGCGAGCGGCTGCGGGACCGGGAGCGTCAGGATCAGCAGGAGCTGCGTCAGCGGGACCGCGTGCTGGAGCAGCGCCAGCAGGAGCGGGAGCGCGAGCTGCGTCAGCAGGACCGGGTGCTGGAGCAGCGGCGGCAGGAACGGCAGGAGCAGCGCCAGCTTGAGCAGCTGCGCGAGCGGGGCGAGCGCTTCGGGGGAAGGATCGGCGACCGGCGCGACATGCGCGTCGACGAGCTGCGCGCCCTGCGCCGCGAGCGCGTCGAGCAGGGCGGCCGCCGCACAATCATCGAGGAGCAGGACCGGGTGATCGTGCGGGAGGGCAACCGCACCATCATCCGCCACGACGAGACGGACCGCTTCCGCCGCGCCTACGGCGATGCGCAGATCCGCCGCGAGCGCCGCGGCCAGGACGACGTGACCATCGTGCGCCGGTCGAACGGGGTCGAGATCATCACGGTCCGGGACCAGAACGGCTACATCCTGCGCCGCATCCGGCGCGAGCCCGCCGGGCGCCAGGTCGTCCTGTTCGAGAACATCGCCCCGCGCCAGGGGAGCGGAACCCTCTTCGAGGAAGTGGTGATGCTGCCGCCGCCCCGGATCGTGATCCCGCGCGAGCGGTATATCGTCGAGGTCGAGAGCGCCAGCCAGGAGGATCTCTACGAGGCGTTCACGGCCCCGCCGGTGGAGCGGATCGAGCGCACCTATACCCTCGACCAGGTGCGCCAGAGCCCGGCGCTCCGCGACCGGGTCCGGCGGGTCGACATCGATACGGTGACGTTCGATTTCGGCTCCTGGGAGCTCTCGGAGGAACAGGCCCGCGCCCTGACCGGCGTGGGCGAGGCCCTGCGCCGGGCGATCGAACGCAACCCGAGCGAGGTCTTCCTCATCGAAGGCCATACGGATGCGGTCGGGAACGAGGTCGACAACCTCACCCTGTCGGACCGCCGCGCCGAAACGGTGGCCACGATCCTGACCGAGATGTTCAACGTCCCGGCCGAAAATCTCACCACGCAGGGCTACGGCGAGCAGTATCTCAAGATCAGCACGCAGGAGCCCGAACGCCAGAACCGCCGCGTCACCATCCGCCGGATCACCCCGCTGCTGCGGAACGAGGCGCGCCAGTAACGGCGCACCTGTTCATGCAGATCAGCTTATGAGACAGGCGCCATTCCGGACCACGTCAGCGGCTCCGGGATCGGGTCGAGAGAACATGCGGGCGCCTCAACACTGTCATCCCCGCGCAGGCGGGGATCCATCACCGCTGATGGTGCAGAATAAAGCGCATACGATCCCGCCGCGCTCTTCCTGGAAGCACCGTGTTTATGGATCCCGGCCTTCGCCGGGATGACAGTGCTTTATCCGGCACCCGATCCCGAATCGACTCTCGGCGTCCGGGATGACGATGCGTCTGCGTGCAGGTGCCCGAACGCCCCTACTCCGCCGGCTGCAGGGCCGGGCCCCGCTCCACCGGCTGCTCCTTGATCGGCAGGTTGATCAGGGCGGACGCGATGCCGAGCGCGATGGAGAGCCACCACACCGCGGCGTAGCTGCCATAGGCCTCGTACAGCCTGCCGCCGAGCCAGACGCCCAGGAAGCCGCCCACCTGGTGGGAGAAGAAGGTGAAGCCGTAGAGCATGGCCATGTAGCGGGTGCCGAACATCAGCATCACCAGGGAGGATGTGGGCGGCACCGTGGAGAGCCACAGCAGGCCGATGGAGATGCCGAAGGCGATGGCGGTCACGGGCGAGGCCGGCAGCAGGATGAACACCGCGATGGCGATGGAGCGGCCGAAATAGATCCAGGCGAGGAGCCAGCGCTTGGACATGCGGGTGGAGAGCCAGCCCGACGCGAGGGAGCCGAAGGCGTTGGCAAGGCCGATCACGGCCAGCGTCCATCCGCCGATGGCGGCCGAGAGGCCCGCATCCTTCAGGTAGGCGGGCAGGTGCGCCGTGATGAAGGCGAGTTGGAAGCCGCAGGTGAAGAAGCCGAGGACCAGCAGCACGTAGGAGCGGTGCTGGAAGGCCTCCGACAGGGCCTGCCGGATCGACTGGTTCGGCAGGGCCGCGGGTCCCGATGCGCCCGCCGCGCCCGGACGGGTGGCGAGCGCCAGCGCCAGGGGCATGACGAGCAGAACGGTGCCTGCGAAGACCACGAGGGCCTGGTGCCAGCCGAGCGAATCGATCAGCACGTTGCCGATGGGCGGGAACAGGAACTGGCCGAAGGAGCCCGCCGCCGTTCCGGCCCCGAAGGCCATGGGCCGCCACTGCTCCGGCAGGAGCTTGCTGAAGGCCCCGAGCACCAGGTTGAACGAGCAGCCGGACAGGCCGAAGCCGATGAGGAAGCCCGCGCCCAGGTGCATCAGGCCCGGCGAGGTCGCATAGGCCATGACCACGAGGCCCGCCGCATAGAGGAGCGCGCCCCCGCACAGCACCCGGAAGGCCCCGAACCGGTCGGCGACTGCGCCCGCGAAGGGCTGGCCCACGCCCCACAGAAGGTTCTGGAGGGCGATGGCGAGGCTGAACACGTCCCGGCCCCAGCCGTATTCCACCGTCATGGGGATCTGGAACAGACCCGCCGA
>DATHAU010000647.1:0-7849 GCA_035296545.1 Microvirga sp. | reverse complement strand
TGCATGGGCGACCTACCCCCGGCGCCAGCCGTTCTCGATCCCGGGAGAACAGATCTTTTCTCGGCACCCGGATCCGCCCCCAGCGAATGCCCGATGCCCTACAAACGCAAACAGCGCCCCGCTTGCGCGAAGGGGCGCTGGTTCACAACCGATCGGCGATCCTGGGCTCTTTGAAGAGCTTAGCGGGCTGCCGGCGTCGGGCGGGGCTTCGAAGGCAGCAGGCCTTCGCGCTGCATGCGCTTGCGGATCAGCTTGCGGGCGCGGCGAACGGCCTCGGCCTTCTCGCGGGCCTTCTTCTCGGAGGGCTTCTCGTAATGGCCGCGAAGCTTCATCTCGCGGAAGATGCCCTCACGCTGCATCTTCTTCTTGAGAGCGCGGAGCGCCTGGTCGACGTTGTTATCCCGGACAAGAACCTGCACGCGAATTCCTCGTATTGATCCGTTTCGATTGTGGTAAAAAAGCAAAGGAGGCGCGTCCTGCGCACCTCAATCTGGCTGGCGTCGATATCAGAACAAGCCTTGTCTGTCCAGACTCGCTTCCGAGAAAAGCGCCGGTCCAAGGCCACAACGACCCTGTCTTGAAAAGGTTCAGGCCTCCTCCGGGAAAACCCGGGTCACATGCCCCATCTTGCGCCCGGCCCGGGCCTCGGCCTTGCCGTAGAGATGAAGATGGGCTCCGGGCTCCGCCAGAATGCGCTCCCACGCGTCCGCATCGCGCCCGATCAGGTTCTCCATCTCAACCCGGCCGAGGCGGGCGGTCCCGCCCAGGGGCCAGCCGCACACGGCCCTCACATGCTGCTCGAACTGCGACGTGACGGCTCCGCCGAGCGTCCAATGGCCCGAATTGTGAACCCGGGGGGCGATCTCGTTCACCACCAGGCGCTCGCCCCCGTCCCCGGTGACGAGGAACATCTCGACCGCCAGCACGCCCACGTAATTCAGGGCGTCGGCGATGGACCGGGCGACGGCCACGGCCCGCGCCTCCGTCTCCCGGGAAACCCCGGCCGGAACCCGCGTCCGGTCCAGGATGTGGCGGCGGTGCTCGTTGGCGCACAGGTCGTAGGCCGCGAAGGCGCCCGAAGCCGTGCGGGCGGCCACCACTGACACCTCCCGCTCGAAGGGCACGAAGCCCTCGACGATGGCGGGCGCGCGCCCCACCTCGCCCCAGGCGGCGGCCGGATCGGTCTCAGGGTTGATCATCGCCTGGCCCTTGCCGTCGTAGCCGAAGCGCCGGGTCTTGAGCACGGCGGGCCTGCCGATCCGCCCGAGGGCCTCCCCAAGCTCCGCCTCGTTCGAGAAGGCCGCGAAGGGCGCGACGGGAATGCCGAGGCCGGCGATGAAGCTCTTTTCCAGGAAGCGGTCCTGGGACACGGCCAGCGCCTGCGCGCTCGGCGCGAGGGCCGCATGGACGCTCAGGATGGCGGCGGTCTCGCCGGGCACGTTCTCGAATTCATAGGTCACCACGTCCACCGCCTTGGCGAAGCGCACCAGGGCGGCCTCGTCCTCGTAAGAGGCGAGGGTGAACTCGGCCGCCACGTCGAAGGCGGGGCTGTTCTCGTCGGGGGCGTAGATATGGGTCCTCAGGCCCAGCTGCGCCGCCGCCATGGCGATCATGCGGCCGAGCTGTCCGCCGCCGAGAATGCCGAGGGTGCCGCCGGGGCGGATCATCGGCTCTCACCCTCGTCGGAGGGGCGCTCGGCCACGCTCTCGCTCTGGCGCCTGCGCCAGTCGTCGAGGCGCCCGGCCAGGGCGGGGTCGTGAAGGGCCAGAACGGCCGCGGCCAGGAGGGCCGCGTTCACGGCTCCGGCCCGGCCGATGGCCAGCGTCCCGACCGGGATGCCTGCGGGCATCTGCACGATGGAGAGCAGGCTGTCCTGGCCCGAGAGCGCCTTCGACTCCACCGGCACCCCGAAGACCGGGAGCGGCGTCAGGGCCGCCGCCATGCCGGGAAGATGCGCCGCGCCGCCGGCCCCGGCGATCACCACCTGGAAGCCCTCCGCCCTTGCGCCCTTGGCGAAGGCGACGAGCCGGTCCGGGGTCCGGTGGGCCGAGACGATGCGGGCGTCATAGGCGACGCCGAGGCCGTCCAGGGTCTCGGCGGCATGGCGCATGGTCGCCCAGTCGGACTGACTGCCCATGATGATGGCAACGGGGATTCCCGCCATGGCGCGGCTCCGGCTTCGAGGTCAGGGCGGGAATAGCGAAGGCATGGTCCGCAGGCAAGGCTGTTGCGTCAGGCGATGATGTCGGGGGTCAGCTGGTCCTCCAGCCGGATGATCTGGTCCTTGAGGGCGAGCTTGCGCTTCTTGAGGCGCTGAACCTGCAGCTGGTCCCCGGCGATCATGCTTTCCAGGGCGTCGATAGCCGTATCGAGATCGCGGTGCTCCTGCTTGAGGCGCGCCAATTCCGCTTCGAGTTCAGCCAGTTCGTTCATTGAAAATGATCCAGAAGGCCCGTTCCGCTCCGGCGCCCGGGCAAGAGTCGAAATTATGCTCCGGGGCCCCCTGGAGGGCAAGCGGATCGAAGCGATTTCTCCTTTCGATTCTGCAAATTTCGCCTTCGACTCGCCACACTCTGTCTGTCACATTGTTTATGTCAGTAGATCGCATAGGAGGGAACTGACATGCCGCTGCAGAACCATCTGACGGAGCTTGAACGGAGACACCGGGCGCTCGAGCGCGAGATCCAGGATGTCCTCAACCGACCGTCCATGGATGACATGAGGCTGGCGGAACTGAAACGGAGGAAGCTTCAGCTCAAGGATGAGATCACGAAACTGAGAAGCTCGGCATCGACGGTGCATTGACGGCGCGACGACCCTGCCAGGTCCCGTCTCGAAGCCGTCGTTTCCTCCCGAAGCGGCGGCTTTTCGTTTCAGGGCCGGTCAAAGGCTCCCGGAGCCCGACAGGAGCGCCACCCTGCCGTCGAAGATGAGCTTGGCCCCGACGAACACCAGAAGGACGTAGACCAGGGTGTAGAACCGCTCCGCCGGCACCCGCCGCACGAGCCAGACTCCCGCCCAGGTGGAGGCGATGGCCACCGGAAACAGGGCCCCGGACGTGGCGAGGTTTTCCGTCGTGAACTGCCCGAGGGCCAGATAGGGCGGCACCTTGATCCAGTTGATGAGCGCGAACAGGACCGCGCCGGTGCCGACGAACACGTCCCGCGGCAGGCGCTGGGGCATGACGTAGATCTGGAAGGGCGGTCCGCCCGCATGGGCGATCATGCTGGTGAACCCGGTGATCCAGCCCCAGAGGATGCCCCGCGGCACGTCGGCCGGGGCCGGCTTCGGCGGCGTCGCGCCGCGCTCCAGCACCAGGCGGCGCAGGGCGAACGCCACGCAGATCACCCCCACCGCCAGGGCCACCGCCGCATCGGACACCCGCGCGGCCAGGAAATAGCCCGTGAGGATGCCGAGGATCGCGGCCGGGATGAGGATCAGGATGTTGCGGCGGTCCCATGAGCGCCGATAGGCCCAGACCGACACCACGTCCTGGACGATCAGGATCGGCAGGGTGATGGCCGCCGCCTGCACCGGCGACGTGACCAGGGCCATGAGGGGAAGGGAGAGCAGCCCGAGCCCGGAGAAGCCGCCTTTGGCCAGGCCCAGCAGCGTGACGGCCGGGATGGCGGCCGCATAGAACAAGGGGTCGGTGATCATGGGAACTCGCCGAAAGTCGACTGGCCGAAAGTCGCCGTGACCACGGCGCGTTTGCCTGCTACCACATCGAACCACGCAAGTCCCAGAACCACGCAAGTCCCATGCGGTAAGAACACGGGGAAATCGCCATGCCGTCGACCCAAAGCCGCTACCATGAGGTTTACGCGCGCTGGACCGCCGATCCGGTCGGCTTCTGGCAGGAAGCCGCGCGGGAGATCGACTGGATCAAGCCCGCCGACACGGTGTTCGACCCGAGCGCCGGGGCCTATGGCGGCTGGTTCGTCGGCGCGCTCTGCAACACCTGCCACAATGCCGTCGACCGGCATGTGGCCGCGCGGGGCGATCAGGCGGCGCTGATCTACGACAGCCCCGTGGCCGGATCGAAGCGCACCATCACCTACGCCGAGCTGCAGGACGAGGTGGCGACGCTTGCCGCCGTGCTCCAGGACATGGGCGTCCGGAAGGGCGACCGGGTCATCATCTACATGCCCATGATCCCGGAGGCGGCGATCGGCATGCTGGCCTGCGCCCGCATCGGCGCGATCCACTCCGTGGTGTTCGGTGGCTTCGCCGCCAAGGAACTCGCCACCCGCATCGACGACGCCAAGCCCAAGGCCGTGCTCTCCGCCTCCTGCGGCATCGAGGGCGCGCGGATCATCCCCTACAAGCCCCTGCTGGACGAGGCGATCAGCCTTGCCGCCGCCAAGCCCGACGCCTGCCTGATCCAGCAGCGGCCGCAGCTCGAATGCTCCCTCGTGGAGGGGCGCGACCGGAACTGGCAGGAGGAGGTCTCGCGGGCCAGGGAGGCGGGCAGGAAGGCTGACTGCGTTCCCGTGGCCGCCACCGATCCGCTCTATGTGCTCTACACCTCCGGCACCACCGGCAGGCCCAAGGGCGTGGTGCGCGACAACGGCGGCTACATGGTCGCCCTCAAATGGTCCATGGGCCACTTCTACGGCGTTCAGCCCGGCGAGGTGTTCTGGGCCGCCTCCGACGTGGGCTGGGTGGTGGGGCATTCCTACATCGTCTACGGGCCGCTCCTGCACGGCTGCACGGCAGTTCTCTACGAGGGCAAGCCCGTGGGCACGCCGGATGCGGGCGCCTATTGGCGCGTCATCGCCGAGCACGGGGTGGTGACCCTGTTCACCGCGCCCACGGCGTTTCGCGCCATCAAGAAGGAGGATCCGGGGGCCGAACTCCTGAAAGCATACGACATCTCGTCGTTCCGGGCCCTCTTCCTGGCAGGGGAGCGCGCCGATCCCGATACGGTGCAATGGGCCGAGACCATCCTGAAGGTGCCGGTCATCGACCATTGGTGGCAGACGGAAACCGGCTGGCCCGTCGCCGGCAATCCCCTGGGCTTAGGCGCGCTGCCGGTCAAGTACGGATCGCCCACGGTGCCCATGCCGGGCTACGCCCTCGCGGTGCTGGACGAGGGCGGCAAGCCGGTCGCGCCCGACACCATGGGGGCCATCGTGATCAAGCTGCCGCTTCCCCCCGGCGCCCTGCCGACCCTGTGGCAGGCGGACGACCGCTTCAGGGAATCCTACCTCGTCGCCTATCCGGGCTACTACAACACCTCCGATGCGGGCTATCTCGACGAGGACGGCTACATCTGGGTCATGGGCCGCACCGACGACATCATCAATGTCGCCGGCCACCGCCTGTCCACCGGCGGCATGGAGGAGGTGCTGGCCTCCCACCCGGCGGTGGCCGAATGCGCGGTGATCGGCGTCAAGGATTCCCTGAAAGGCGAGGTGCCCTGCGGCTTCGTGGTGTTGAAATCCGGCGTCCGGCAGGAGCCCGCCGAGATCGAGCGGGAACTCGTGGGCCTCGTGCGCGACAGGATCGGCCCCGTGGCCGCCTTCAAGCTCGCCATCACCGTGCCGCGCCTGCCCAAGACCCGCTCCGGCAAGATCCTGCGCGGCACCATGAAGAAGATCGCCGACGGGGACGAGTGGAACATGCCCGCCACCATCGACGACCCCGCGATCCTGGACGAGATCGGCGAGGCGCTGCAGACGCGGGGGCTTTCCGCGGGACGCGGATAGAGCTTCATCCGGAGGGGCGCATCGCAGATGGCGGGCCCCGTCTCCCGTGCCTGTTCCGGCCGGAAGGGCCCTCCGCTTTGCGAGACTGAACGCGTTGCGGCCATTCACGCCTTTCGGTTGTCGCGCAAAAATGGCTCCGTTTTTCCCGGCTGTACGGGGCGGCATGAAGATAAAAAGGCCCAGAGATCGGGCCATGCCTTTCGGGTTCATGCACCAGCGAGCCATCTTTCGTTGGTTGAGGAACACGGCAGTTTTGCTAGAATGTTTCGCTGAACAGGGGCGCCACGAATGGATGAAGAGAATCCACTGATAGAAAAAGTCGGGCAGGCTATCAGGTGCTCGGCGGCTGCTGCGGTGGCGTCAAGCCGACAGAGGCGGAGTGGCGGAGAGTCTTGGACTACTTCGCAAATGAAGAGCGTTTCGACCCGGACTATCTGCCTTGGCCCCTTGAAGAAGCCAGCGATGCACAACCCCCAAAGTGAAAGATGAGCACTCTCGAGCGAGCGATTGTGATCGCGTCAGAAGCCCATGCGGGCCAGACCGACAAAGGTGGCGCTCCCTATATCCTGCACCCCCTTCGAGTCATGATGACCGCTCTCGAGACGGGCGGTCATGAGGCTGCCATCGCGGCTGTTCTTCATGATGTCGTTGAGGATTGCCCGGCTTGGCCAGCCAGCCGCTTGGCTGCTGAAGGCTTCAGCCCAGCCGTCATGAGCGCGCTCGACTGCCTCACCAAGCGCGAGGGTGAGGATTACATGGAGTTTGTCGAGAGATGCCGACGGGACCCAATAGCGCGGATCGTGAAACTTGCTGATTTGAAGGACAACATGAACTTGGGGCGCATCAGCACCCCGACGCCGAAAGACCAGGCTCGGATCGAGACCTACAAGAAAGCGGTGTCGGCCCTTCAGCAGGGCTAAGGAGCGCGGGAGCGCCAGCTCATGGCGTCCTTCTTCGAGCGCTCCTGATGGGCGTCCACCTGCTGCATCAGCTTGGACGCGTCGCGCAGATCGACCGTCAGGACCCGCGAGGGCGAGCCGAGGCTGGAGAGGACGAGCTTGCCGCCCTGGGCGTTCTCGAGGGCGGCGAGCACCAGCAGGCCGCCCGGATCCATCGGGATCTCGGCGGCATAATAGGGCTCCACGTCGCCAACCGGCCGCTTCTCCGCGGCCTTGAGAACCACCGCATGATCGCCGAACACGAAGGTGGCGGTTCCGCCTGCCGCGACGGTGGACGCGAAGGCCAGCAGGACCGGGGTCTCGGGCGCCAGGCTGCGCCGGAGAATGAAGTTGACCTCGGGCAGGTTGCTCACGCCGAAGCCTGTCCGGTCGCCCCTGAGGGTGCAGGTCCCGTCGGTCTCGCATCGGGCCTCCATCCTGCGCCCGATGAAGCGCTTCTCCTCGGCGGCCTCGGCCGGGGTGCACCCGAAGCACAGCAGGAGCGCCAGGGTGCGGAAGGGGAGGCGGGTCATCGGCCGTTCCTCGGGCTGACAGGAAAAGGGGCCCGCAAGGGGCCCCTGGAGCAAACTTATTCTCCGTTCTCGCTGTCGCGCTTGAGCTGCTTGAGCTTGGCGAAGACCGAGTGAACGTCGATGGCCTCCTCCTTGACCGGCTTCGGGCGGCTCATGTCGGCGAAGGGCTCGTCGCGGACGGGCGGGGCCGTGGAGATCTCCGCCGGCATGAGGGTGCCGCCCGTCGCCTGGGGCTCCACCTGCGGGCGGTCCTTGGCGGCGCGCTGCACCTCGAAATCCAGGTCGATCTGGGAGCAGAGGCCGAGGGTCACCGGATCCATGGGCGAGAGGTTGGTCGAGTTCCAGTGGGTGCGCTCGCGAACCTGCTGGATCGTGGTCTTGGTGGTGCCCACCAGCCGCATGATCTGCGCGTCCTTGAGCTCGGAGTGGTTGCGCACGAGCCAGAGGATGGCGTTGGGGCGGTCGTGGCGGCGCGACACCGGGGTGTAGCGCGGCCCCTTCTTGACCCGCTTCTGCTCCGGCAGCTTCACCCGCGTTTCGGCGAGCCTGAGGCGGTGGGCCGGATTCTCCTGCGCCTTTTCGATTTCCTCGCGGGTCAGCTGGCCCGTGGTCACCGGATCGAGGCCCTTGATGCCAGCCGCAACCTCGCCGTCGGCGATGCCCTTCA
>DATHAU010000646.1:0-2506 GCA_035296545.1 Microvirga sp. | reverse complement strand
CCGATGGCCGAGCCGAAGACGATGAAATAGAGCGAGGTGGACAGCACGGGCGAGGCGATGCTCTGCATCACCGTGCGCCAGGTGCGGGCCATCTCGAACAGGTAGATGGCCCTGATGGCGTAAAGGTTCATGGCCGTCCCCTCACCAGGCTGACGAAGATTTCCTCCAGGGAGCTCTGGGAGGTCTGAAGGTCCTTGAAGTCGATGCCGTGCTCGCCGAGCCGGCGCAGGAGGCCCGCGATGCCGGTCTCGTCGCCCTGCGTGTCGAAGGTGTAGACGAGTTCCGTCCCCTCGGCCGAAAGCTGAAGATGAGGGGATTGCAGGTCCGGCGGCAGGGCGGCCAGGGGGCTTTGCAGCTGCAGGGTCAACTGCTTCTTTCCCAGCTTCTGCATCAGCAGCGTCTTGTCTTCCACGAGGATGATCTCGCCCTTGCTGATCACCCCGATCCGGTCGGCCATCTCCTCGGCTTCCTCGATGTAGTGGGTGGTCAGGATGATGGTGACGCCGCTCTCCCTCAAGGACCGGACCATGTTCCACATGTCCCGCCGCAGCTCCACGTCGACCCCGGCCGAGGGTTCGTCCAGGAACAGGATGCTCGGCTCGTGGGACAGGGCCTTGGCGATCATCACCCGGCGCTTCATGCCCCCCGACAGGGTCATGATCCTGCTGTCCTTCTTGTCCCAGAGGGACAGGTCCTTGAGGATCTTTTCGAGATAGGCCGGGTTCGGCGGCTTGCCGAAGAGGCCGCGGCTGAACTTCACCGTCGCCCATACGCTCTCGAAGGCGTCGGTGGTCAGCTCCTGCGGCACGAGGCCGATCCTGGTGCGCGCCGCCCGGTAGTCCCGCGCAATGTCATGGCCGTCCGCCAGGATGGTGCCGCCGCTCGGGTTGACGATCCCGCAGATGATGCTGATCAGGGTGGTCTTGCCGGCCCCGTTGGGACCCAGCAGGGCGAAGATCTCGCCGCGGCGGATGTTCAGGTCCACCTGGCGCAGGGCCTGGAAGCCCGACGCGTAGGTCTTGTGGAGCCCGGACACGGAGATGATGGGGTCCGACGCGCGGGCGGGGCGCGGGGCCTGCATGGAATCGAGCGGTTTCATGCCGGGTCTGATAGCACGGGAAGCCGCAGGCTGAAATTCCGTCGGCGAAGGGCTCAGTTCTTCGCGTTCGGCACCGGGATCAGGTTGGGGGCGACCACCCGCACGGTCTTCTTGGCGCCCTCGCCGGTGACGACCTCCCGCTTGGGTCCTTCGCCCTGGCCGATCACGGCCGTGTTCTCGATGGCCTGGGGCCCGATGCCGGCGGATTCGCCGCTGGCGGTGGGCGCGGCGGCCGCGATGGCGGCGGCCTCCTGGGCCTCGTCGTTCACCTTCTTCTCGGCGGCCTTGCGGGCCTGAACCGCCTTCGGCCGCGACAGCTCCTCGGCCTTCTGGGCGGTCACGATCATGTCGCCCTTGCGCTGCTCCAGCATGCTCTCGGCCTTGCGCAGGACCACGGCCCAGCTTTCGTTGGGCTTCTTGCAGGCGCAGTTCTCGTCGAAGGCCTTGCGGAACTTGAAGGCGTTCTGAAGGGACGTGTAGGGCCTGTTGCTGGACACCGCGATGGCCCGGTTGAGGCCCTCGTCGCCGCCCGGATAGGAGAAGGCGAGGGTTTCCGTGCCGGGGCAGAGGGCCTGGCACATCTCGTCCGCGCCCTGGCGGCCGCCGGGCGGGGCGCTCAAGGGGAAGAACGAGCCGTCGCAGGTCTTCACGCAGACGAGACGGCCGCCGCCGAGGGAGGGCTCGTCGGACATGATCGGCTGCCCCTCGGGCGCGACCTGCTGCTGCTGGGGCTGGCGCGGTGAGCCGAAGATCGATTCGAGCAGGCCGCGGGGCTCGGCGGAGCAGGTCTGCTGGACCGCCGCCTGAAGCTGGCGGCGGCGGAACTCCACGTCGGCCGGATCGACGGATTGCGCCGACAGGCGGGCATAGCCCCCTTCCAGCTGCCGGATCTGCTGGGCGATGGCCGGGCACTCGGCGGGCGCGGGGCCGGAGAGGAAGCCCAGGGGTCCCCGCTCGCAGCCGATGTTGCGGTAGTAGCCGACGAGACGGTTGATCTCGGCGCGCTGGGCCTGCATGGCGCCCGTGGGCGCGCCTCCGCCGCCCCGGTCGAGGGCCGCCAGCTCCGCGCGGAAGCGCTGGCACTCGGGGGACTGGGCCAGGGCCGTCTGGCCCGCGGCCAGAAAGGCCGCCAAGGCGAGGAAGGAGCGGAGGAAGGATGTCTTTGTCATGAAGCCTGTCGCAGAACCGGACCCGTGGCGGAGTCCTTTGACGCCCGAATTTGACCCTAATGTGGTTGACGCCTTGCCGGCTCCCGGAAAAGCCCGTTGGCCTGTCCCGGAAGCGACGCCTGCCGGAGACCAGCATGTACTCCCATAAGGCCATGGGGGCAAACGACCTTGTTGGGGGTAGGCGAATGCCCGCCATGCGGCTGCCCCGGAGAGGGGCGGGAGGGCCCGGCCCGCGGTG
>DATHAU010000645.1:0-4878 GCA_035296545.1 Microvirga sp. | reverse complement strand
ATCGAGCATCAGCGCCTCCACCTGGGCCTGATCGAAGCGGGCGATCACGGCCGGGTCGAAGCCCGCGAAGGCCCGGCGGAAGTTGTCGCGCTTCCTCAGGATGGTGATCCAGGACAGCCCGGCCTGGAACCCGTCGAGGATCAGCTTCTCGAACAGGGCGCGGTCGTCGAACTCCGGCACGCCCCATTCGGTGTCGTGATAGGCCACATAGAGGGGATCGGCGCCGGGCCACCAGCAGCGGGTCTTCTGGTCGGGGTGAAGGATCAATCCGTCGGTCATGGCTGAGGTGTAGCGGGCCGGCTCGAAAACGGGAAGCTTCGGTTTCCAGGAAACGTGTCATTCCGGGGCGAGCGCTCGCGAGAGCCCGGAATCCGTAAACACGACGGTTTGAGGAAAAGAGCCATGGCATCCGCTGCGCTTCATCCTGCATCGTCAGCGGTTATGGATCCCGGGCTCCGCTGCGCGGCCCCGGGATGACACGCGAGCCTCTTCCCTCCCCCTTGCGGGGAGGGCCAGGGTGGGGGTGGTGCGGCTGGGTGAGAGAGGTTGAGGGTGAGGCGCTGTAGCGGCCTTCGAGCTTCTTGCTGGAGCGCAGAGTTTTGACCCTGCGACCCCCACCCTCAATCACTCCCCGCAAGGGGGAGGGAAGATGCGCCCCTCACGCCTGCCGTTCCGCTCCCCGGGCCTCGACCAGATCGGCCATGTCCCGCGAGGCGCTGTCCTCCGCCTGCCGCAGCCCCTCCGAGACGCCCCGGCGGTCGGCCTCGGAGCGGTTCTGGCTGACCTTCCACTTGCCTTCGATCCGGCTGATGTCGATCTCGATCCCGACGATGCCCTTGATCTGCGCCGCCACGAAGGGGGCGGGCGCGTCGTCCACGGACCAGGGCTCCGGCCGCGCCGATTCCCGGAGCGCCGTCAGGGCGGAGATCTGCCGCAGCAGCCAGTCGGGGTCGTCCATGATCCGCATCCGCCCATAGGCCTGCACCATGGCGTAGTTCCAGGTCGGCACCACCTTGCCGTGCTCGCGCTTCGCCTCGTACCAGGAGGGGGTGATGTAGGCCTGCGCGCCCTGGAACACCACGAGGGCCTCCTGATCCGGGTCGAAGTCCCGCCACTGGGCGTTGGCCCGGGAAAGATGCGCCTTCAAGGTGCCCAGGGGCGAGGCCTCGGGCTCCAGCACGAAGGGGATGGGGTTGGCGAGAAGCCCGCCGGGTCCCGCGGTCACGAGGAGCCCGAGCGGGTGCGCCCCGATCAGCGCGTGCTGAACCTCGAGGCGGTCTTCGCGGAAATGCGGCGGCTGGTACATGGAAGGTCCTGTGGCGTCGCCGGAATCTGCCTCAACCCCGGCCGCAAGACCAATCAATATTCCCGATCCCGTCCATCACGCGGGCCGATCGGCGCCCGGAACCGGAAAGCCGATCCAGGCGGGCTTTTCCAGGGTGACCGGGATGCCCCCGGCCCGGATCGTCTCCCCGGCCGAAAGCGCGTCCGCCGCCCGGTCGAGGCGGATCACCAGGAGGCCCCGGCCCTCGGCCCCCGTGCCGGTCCTGCCGAGAACCTTGCCGCCGGCCATGACCTCGACGCCTGCTTCCGCCGCGAAGCCGCCCTCGTAGAGGGCGGGCACGATCCGGGTCCGGGCCGTGCCCCGGTGCTGCATGCGGGAGACCACCTCCTGGCCCACATAGCAGCCCTTGTCGAAATCGACCCCCTGCAGCTGGTCCATCAGGGCCTCGTGCGGGAAGGCGTCGCCGAACAGGAAGTCCCGGCCGCCCTCCGGCACGCCGAGCGCGATGCGGCGGGCGTGGTAGGCCTCGGCCGGGTCCGCGGCGAACTCCGCCGCATCCGCCGCCGCCACGACGGCCCGCCAGCCCAGATCCGCCAGGCGCGGATCCCCCGCCACGAGGCCGGCCTCCTCCGCGGGCCCGGGCGTGTCCCAGCCCGCTATCACCGCGAGGGTGTCGGACAGGTTCTCGATCGCCACCTTGGCCCGCAACTTGTAGAAGCCGAGGCGCTTGGCGAGGTCGGGCGCGTGGACCTTGAGCGCGTCGAGATAATATCCGCCGCCGATGTCGGGGGGCGCCTGGAACAGGATGAAGTCGAACAGGATCTTGCCCTGGGGCGTGAGCAGCGCGCCGAAGCGCGGCTGCGCCGGCGAGACCCGGTCGAGGTCGCAGGTCACGAGCCCGTCGAGAAAGGCCTTGGCGTCCTCGCCGGAAACCCTTACCACGCCCCGGTCGGCTAAATGGACTGACGGCATGCCCGCTCCCCTTGCTCTTTGCGTGAAGCGTGACATATGCCCCTTCCGCATCGGCCTCAAGGGATGAGACTGCCATGGCCCAAGCCTTCGACCTGATCCTCAAGGGGGGCGTCGTCGTCAATCACGACGGGCGCTTCGAGCGCGACCTGGGCGTGAGGGGCGGCGCCGTCGCGGCCATCGGCGATCTGTCCCACGCCTCCGCGGCGCGGGAGATCAACTGCCGCGGCCTGCACATCCTGCCCGGCGTCATCGACACCCAGGTGCATTTCCGCGAGCCCGGCCTCGACCACAAGGAAGACCTGGAATCCGGCTCCCGCGCCGCCGTCATGGGCGGCGTCACGGCGGTGTTCGAGATGCCCAACACCGATCCGCAGACCACCACCGCCGAGGCGCTTGCCGACAAGGTGCGGCGCGGCCACCGCCGGATGCATTGCGACTTCGCCTTCTGGGTCGGCGGAACCCACGAGAACGTCAGCAGCCTGCCGGAGCTCGAGCGCCTGCCGGGCGCCGCCGGCGTCAAGGTGTTCATGGGCTCCTCCACGGGCTCGCTCCTGGTGGAGGACGACGAGGGCATCGCCCGAATCTTAAGCCGCATCCGCCGCCGCGCCGCCTTCCACTCCGAGGACGAGGCGATGCTGCGGGAGCGCAAGCCCCTGCGGGTCGAGGGCGACCCGCGCTCGCATCCGGTCTGGCGCTCGCCGGAAGTGGCGCTCGCCTGCACGGAGCGCCTCCTGCGCATCGCCCGGGAGACCGGCGCGCGCATCCACGTCCTCCACGTCACCACGGCGCAGGAGATGGCGCTCCTGCGGCAGCACAAGGACCTGGCGTCGGTGGAGGTCACGCCGCACCACCTCACCCTCTGCGGCCCGGAGGATTACGTGCGCCTGGGCGCCTATGTGCAGATGAACCCGCCCGTACGCGACGAGGCCCACCGGGCCGCCCTGTGGGCGGGCCTCGACGAGGGCGTGGCCGACATCCTGGGCTCCGATCACGCGCCGCATACCCGCGAGGAGAAGGACAGGACCTATCCCGATACGCCCTCCGGCATGACCGGCGTGCAGACCCTGGTGCCCGTCATGCTCGACCATGTGAACGCGAGCCGGCTCACCCTGGAGCGCTTCGTCGACATGACGAGCGCGGGCCCCAAGCGCCTCTTCGGCATCGCCCGGAAAGGCCGCATCGCGGTCGGCTACGACGCGGATTTCACCGTGGTCGACCTCAAGCGCATCGAGACCATCCGCAACGACTGGATCGCCTCCAAATCCGCCTGGACCCCCTACGACGGCAAGAAGGTCACCGGCTGGCCCATCGGCACGGTGGTGCGCGGCAACGTGGTGATGTGGGACGGGGCGCTGGAGACGCCGTCCACCGGAGAGGCGGTGCGGTTCGAGGAGACGCTGGGCTAGAGCCCCTTGAACGCTTGCAATCACATCGATTTGCTTGAGGCAGGCTCACGATAGGGCATCGCTGTTCGCCGGATGGCCGAACGGCTGCAGCACATCCTTCGCGGCCTTCACGAAAGACTTCATCACGTCGTCCACGAACGGATTGTCCTCGATGATCGTTCGGAACAACTCGTCGGAATCGTGCCGCACCATGCCGATCATCCTATCCAGATGGGAAAACGTCGTTGTGGTATGTTCCAGCGGCGGCACGTCCATGGCGACCACGATGCGGGCGATCAGGTGGGTCAGTCCCTGCACATAGGCCATTTGCCGGTCGTGCTGCTCGGCCGTCATCCGAATCACATCGAGCTCCAGCTCCCGCTTCAGAAAGCGCTCGACCATCGGCCCTCTGCGGCCTCGCACCGGGCAGAGCGCAATGCGCAGGCCCTTGATGCCGTCCCGGCTGCTTTGCGGTCCAAACAGCGGATGCATCCCGATGATGTCGATGGTGGGCGGAAGCTCCTCTTCCAGAATGAGGAGCGGCTTCGTCTTGATCGAGCAGACATCGACCACAAGGCTGCCCGGCCGCACATGCGGCGCGATCTCTCGCGCCACGGATCGAAGGTGGCGGAAGGGCAGGGCGAGCAGGACGATGTCCTGCCGGGCCGCCTCGTTCAGGTCGACGGCCTCGACCTCGTGCCGCTCGCAGAGCGCGCCGAGATCCCGGACCGGATCGTAGAGTTTGACCCTCAGAGAACGGGAAAGATGCGGAATGCAGAGTTCGCCGAAAGCGCCGACGCCGATGATGCCGACGCTCGGTCGTCGCGGGTGGGGCGCAGGTGAACTCGTGCAGGCTGCTTGAACCAGGCTGGTCATGATGTCCTCGGTGGCTCTTAAGGACCGCCTCAGGGACATCGTTGGAAATGAAAACGCCGCCCTGCGGCGGCATCATCTCGACGATAAAAATCGATCCGCGCCGCTTCTATGAAGACGGCGGATAATACGAAAAGAAGATGTGCAGGGTCGTATTCATATTCTTATCATGACGAGATTGAACGCCAGGTCAAGCCTGCCGCGCAGGAACACGTCAGTGTCTCAGCGTCACCGCCATCGAGAACGCGCCGCTGCGGATCTTGTCCGGCAGGGTGGCGGCGTAGTCCGCCACGGCGTCTTCGCCATAGGTGGCCACGAGTTCGGTGAAGGCCGCGAAGAGGGCCGCCTGCGCCATGCAATCGG
>DATHAU010000644.1:0-7939 GCA_035296545.1 Microvirga sp. | reverse complement strand
ACCACCCCCACCCCTACCCCTCCCGCAAGGGGGAGGGGAAACCTGTAGCGCCATGTCCCTAAGGATACGGTGGCGACATTCCGATTTTCGTGGGCGCGGCGTGAATCCCGCGGCGGCCAGAGGTCCGATCCCCTGCCCGCTTCGTCCTGACGGGCGGCGTTCCGGCCTTAAGCCGCGGCGGCGAGGCTCGACCGGCGGGCGTTGAGTTCCGCGAGGGCCTCTTCGATCTCGGCCTTCTGCTGCTTGAGGTGGCGGATCTGGTCCTCGATCTGGTCCAGGCTCAGCCTGAGGTTGGGAGAGGGTCCGTCGCTTGCGCGCTCCTCCGCCAGCATGGCGCGGATCTCGGTGAGGGTGAAGCCGAGCTGCTTGCCCTTCAGGATCACGGAAAGGCGGTCGCGGTCCCTGGCGTCGTAGATGCGGGTTGTCCCGTCGCGCCGGGGGGACAGGAGACCGCGATCCTCGTAGAACCGCAGGGCCCGCAGGGTCACCCCGAACTCCCGGGCCAGATCGCCGATGGTATAGGAATTCGCGCCCTCGCCCCTGTCATAGGCGTTGGAAGCGGCCGCTTCTTGAATCATGTGGTGCCCCGTCATTCTTCTTATTTGGGATCAGTGCTCTTCAGCCCGATCTCTCAGAAGCGAATGATAGAACATTTATTCACTGATTTGCAAGTCTATTACAATAGGGGCGCCGCCGCACGCCAGGAAAGACTTCCCGTGGAAGGGCTACTCCAAGGAAGGCCCCTGGCCGGGGCTCCTCCTGGGGCCTAAATCCCGCAAGCTTAACGGGTTTTTTACGACGTCCCCCAAAAGCTGCGCCGCAGGCTCGAGAATCCAAGGGGGCGTTCCACGATTCGCCCCAGGCGGGATCCAGCCGTCACGGCAGGCATGGGCATGGGGCCATGCGGGCCGCCTTTGTTCCGAGTACCCCCGCGAGCGCGGCCATGAGACGACACGTCCCCCCGAGACCCGACGGCCTGGACTTCGACGCGCGGGAACCGGCGGGGGACGCGGCCCGCCGGGCAGGCCTGAGCCGCGAGGAAGGGGCAGCCGCCCGGCCCGGACCCCTCCACGACCGATCCCCGCGGTCCAACGACATCGACAGCATCATCGCCCGGATGATGAGAACAGCCCGCAAGCACCCGGTCGGCCACGACGCTCCGACGGGGGACCGGCCGGAGAAGGAGCAGGCCTCGCGCACCGCCGTCGCGCTGGAATCCATGGCCATCTGGATCGAGGGGGCGGAGGAGCGCCTGAACGAGGCGGCCCGCGCCTCGGCGGACCACCAGGACCGGATCGCGTCATTCCTGTCGCAGGCGCTTTCCGCCTTGAAGGATCGCCTCGATGCGGTGGAGCGTCGCCTGGCGTCGGAGAGCGCCGAGGGACCTCGCATGGAACTCCCGGTCGAGGCCGTTCGCGCCGGGATCGAGAGCCTCGGATCCGCCCTGGGCGGCCTGGCCACCCGGGACGACATCGCGGCTCTCGACCGCGCCGTGAGGGACATCGCCAGGGATCTGGAGCCCGGGCGTGCGAACGCGGATCTCCGGACGCTGGCCCAATCCATCGCCGCCCTCTACGGGCAGGTTCAGATCCTCTCCGACGAGATGGCCAAGGGCGCGCACCGGCGCATCGGCGAGATCGACCTTATCAAGAGCAGGATCGACGGGATCTCCGGGATGGGGATCGACCGCTCCGTCATCGAGGCCCTGACGGGCCAGATCGTCGAGATGCGCCAAGACCTGCTGCGCCGGGACCTGATGCGGCAAGACCTGATGCAGCAAGACTTGGGCCACCGGACCGAGCCGCAGCAGATTGCGCATCTGTCCGAAAGCATGGCGGCCCTCGGCCGCCAGATCGCCGACCTGCGGGCGAACCAGGCTGGCCGCGGCGATTTCGCCGCGCTGAAAACCTCCCTCGAGAAGGTCTGCTCCGCCCTGGACCGCACGGTGGCCGCGCAGGACGCGGGCAACGTGCCCGAGCAGATCCGGCATCTGAGCCGGCGCCTCGACGATCTGGCGAGCAGGCCCGAGCCGCAGCCCGCCGGTCTCGATCCCATCGCCGCGCAACTGGCGCTCCTGACGGACCGGATGGCAGGGCTCTCCAGCCGCCGCTTCGAGGAGGCCGACGTTCTCCGCGCGTCCCTCGACCGCCTCGCCTCCCAGGTGGAGGCGGTGGCCGAAAGGGAGCCTTTATCCCAGGAGCCCCTGATGCGGCGCTTCGACCGGATCGAGCAGGAACTGCGGCAGGCCGGCCAAAGGGTCGATGCCCCCGGCATCGAGGCGATGCTGCGCTCCATCGACGAAAAGCTGGAGCGGGTTCCGGCCGCCCCGGGGCTCGACGGCATCGAGGAGCGGATCATGGCCCTGGCGGACCGCTTCACCCGCGAGCCGCCCGCCCAGGGGTCCGAGGAAACCGCCACCCGTTTGCCCCGCCTCCACGACGAGGCAGCCAAAATCGCCGAGCGTGCGGCGCAGGCCGTCCTCGAGGAGATCCGCCCCAGCCTGCCCCATGCGGGGGATCTCGACGCCCTGAAGCAGGGCTTCGTCGAATGGAAGGCGCTCCAGGCCCGTGCCGACGCCAGGACGCAGCAGAGCCTGCGCGCCATCCATGAGGCGCTGGAGACCCTCGTGGCCCGCTTCCCCGGCGGGGCCGCGGCATCGCTGCCGGGACCTGACGGCGCTCAGGCCGCCGCGGCCCGGTCCGCCGGGAAGCTGGCGCCCGCCGATCGGCTCGAAGCGGCGGTGCGCCGCCTCCACGCCGCCGCCCTGTCCCAGATCGAGGAGGTCTCGTCGGGCCTGTCGGACGGCGTTCTCCCCGGGACGCCCGAGACCGGAAAGGCCGCCGCGCCCAAGACGTCGGGCAGCCGCCCATCGCCCTCGGAGGCCGATCTCGGCAACTTGCGCGCAAGCCTGATTGCGGCGGCCCGCCGGGCGGCGCAGAACCCCTCGGCCGGCAGGGCCGACCCGGCGCCCTCCCCGCCCCAGGAGCCGGATGCCGGTCCGGCGAATGGGACCGGTGAAGCCCCCCTGCCGCCCCCGTCCCTCATGGAGAGGATCCGGCGGACCCTGGACGGCCGCCCGCTCCTGCTGGGTCTTGCCGCCCTCATCCTGACCGCCGGAACGGCCCTGACCCTCTCCGGGATGCCCGCCCCATCCATGGCGTCCCCGTCGGCCGATCCGGTCGCGACCGGGGTTCCGGCGCCAGGACGGACGGCTGCCTTGGGGTGCACAGGAAACAACAAGAGTTGAACCGGCGCATGGTGGCGCTCAGGTTCCGTTCAGGCCATAAGCCTTAGTCGTCTGTCGGCGCGTGACAAAACTGCATGGCTGCACCGGCCAAAGGGGGATCCGGGGTGCAAATCTATTTGCCCATAGCCGAGATGCCGGTAAGCGTTCTGCTGATCCTGGGGCTGGGCGCAGCGGTGGGCTTCATCTCCGGCCTCTTCGGCATCGGCGGCGGCTTCCTCATGACCCCGCTCCTCATCTTCCTCGGCATTCCCCCCGCGGTTGCGGTCGCCACCCAGTCCGCCCAGATCGTCGCCTCCTCCACCACCAGCGTGCTCGGGGCCCTGCGCCGCAAGGCCCTCGACCTCAGGCTCGGGGCCATCCTGGTGGCGGGCGGATTCGTGGGCTCCATCCTGGGCGTGTGGTTCTTCGCCGCCGCCCGGCGCGCCGGACAGCTCGATCTGGTCATCGTCTTCTCCTACGTCACCCTGTTCACCATCGTGGGCAGCCTCATGCTCAAGGAGAGCATCCGCGAGTTCTGGACCAAGCGCCGCGGCGGCGCGGTGCGCCCGAGACGCCGCGCCGGCGAGCACGCGCCCTATCTCGGCTGGCCCCTGCGCATGCGCTTCTACCGATCCAAGCTCTATGTGAGCGTTCTCCCGATCCTGGGCCTGTCCCTGTTCATCGGCTTTGCCGGCGCCCTGCTGGGCATCGGCGGCGGCTTCATCGTGGTGCCGGCCCTGCTCTACGTGTTCCGGGTTCCCACCACCGTGGTGGTGGGAACCTCGCAGTTCCAGATCGTCTGCACCACCCTGGTGGCCCTCGTGCTCCACGCCATCGCCAACCAGGCGGTGGACATCGTGCTGGCGATCCTGCTCATCGTCGGCGGGGTGTTCGGGGCGCAGTTCGGGGCCAGGATGGGACGCAACCTGCGCGCCGAGCTGTTCCGCTTCCTGCTGGCGATCCTGCTGCTGGCGGTGGGCCTGCGCTTCGCCCTGGAGCTGGTGCTGCAGCCGCAGGAGCCCTTCTCCATCACCGTGCAGGAGTCCCGCACGTGAGGGCGGTCGGCCTCCTCCTGATCCTCCTGGGCAGCGTGGTCGCGGCGCGGGCCGAGACCCTGATCACCTCCGTGTCGAGCCACCGGGTGCTGATCACGTCCAATTACACCGGCACCTCCATCGCGGTGTTCGGGGCCATCGAGCGGGACGCCCAGTCCGTCGCCCGCGGCACGGGCTACGACATCGTGATCACGGTGCGCGGCCCGCAGCAGTTCCTGGTGGTGCGCGAGAAGGAGCGGCTGGGCCCGGTATGGATCAACCGGGAGCAGCAGAAATTCCCCACCGCTCCGGCCTATCTCGGGGTGTTGTCCTCGCGGCCCCTCGACGACATCACGAGCCCGCAGCTGCGCCAGCGCCAGAAGGTGGGCTTGCGCGCCATCATCCATGCGCCCGACTTCACCAACGAGCGCGCCGGCGCGGACGACGCGTTCCGGGAGGCGCTCTACCGGCTCAAGGCGCAGGAGGGATTGTACCTGGAGGAGGGGCGCGGGGTGACGTTCCTGACGCCGAACCTGTTCCGGGCGAGCATTCCCCTGCCGGCGACGGCGCCGCCCGGGGGCTATGCGGTGGAGGTGGCGCTGTTTGCCGACACGGTGATCCTGGCGCGCACGAGCACGAATTTCGAGCTGGTGAAGACCGGCTTCGAGGAGCAGATGGGGGCGGTCGCCCGGGACTGGTCGGCCTTCTACGGCGTGGCGACAGCGCTCATCGCCATCTTCTTCGGCTGGCTCGCCAACACCATCTTCCGACGGGACTAGGCCTTGGAAGGCGACGCGGGTGAGGCCCCGCGCCTGGGATCCCGGTTACGTCGGCCCGCGCCTCAGAAGCGGAAGTTGAGGCCCGCGCGGACGATATGAAGTTCGAGATCACCCCGGCCGATCACCTCGAGGTCCCCGAAGCCGATCTCGTCGTCCACCTGCGAGTAGAGGTACTCGCCCTTCAGCGACAGGTTGGGGGTGAAGGCGAACTCCACGCCGGCGCCCACGACCCAGTTCACGAAGGTCTCCGAACGGGAGACCGTGTTGGCGAGAACCACCGGGACGCCGTTGAAGGTGCCGGTCACGGTTCCGGTGATCGAGCCCTGCACGTCGCCGTAGATGATGCCGCCCGTCACGTAGGGCATCACGGACCCGATGGCGTAGCCGAGGCGTCCCCGCACGGTGCCGAAATATTCGAGCTCGACCTCGGCCGCGCCGGCGCCGGCCAGACCGGTTCCCGGAAGGGTGGTGACGAAGGCCTGGGAGGCCGACAGGTCGGAGTACTGGATGTCCGCTTCCGCGCCCAGGACGAAGCCGCCGAACTGGAAATTGTAGCCGATCTGCGCGCCGCCGACGAAGCCGTCCGCTTCGACGCCCAGGCCGAGGACGCCCAGGACGGTATTGCCGGTGGCGGTCGCGTCCGCCCAGCCGTAGCCGCCGTTCACGCCCGCATAGAACCCGCTCCAGGTGAAGACCGGCGGGGCGGCGACGATGGGCGGCAGCGCCGGCTGGCGCGACGGGAGGTCGGCCGCAAGGGCCGCCGGGGCGCCGAGGACGATCAGGGCGGCTGCGGAGAGAAGGAGGCGCTTCATCACAAGCTCCGGATGTTGACTGCTGCGCCCATCTTACGGGGTTCCCCGGCAAAATCTGTAACGGATGAGCCACACCGGGCAGCTTACGTTAGATCAAGCACCCCCCGCCGAGCCCTAATCCCGGCACAGCATCGGCTTCGCAATGGCGAAGATGCGCTCGGTGCCGATGAGATGGGCGGTGAAGCCGTTGGGAAAGAGCGGCCTGAAGGCGGCGTCGCAGGCGTTCAGCCCGCCCGCATAGGCCCCGAGCGCCGGCATCACGCAGCGCCGGCCGTCGGTGAGGAAGCAGCGCCGCCGGGTCGAGCGCCCGCGCATCACCACCTTGCCCACCGGATGGAGGTGGCCCGCGACCTCCGCCTGCTCTCCCGCCAGGGGCTCGTGGCGCAGGGTCAGGGACCCGAGCGCCATCTCCTCCACCACCTGCCCGCCGATGCTGTCGGGCAGGATGCGGTCGTGGTTGCCGGTGACCCAGATCCAGTCGCGCCCCGCCTGCACCTCGCCCAGGGCCCTGCGCTCCTCGTCCCCGAGGCGGTCCGGCCCGCCGATGTCGTGAAAGCTGTCGCCCAGCGCCACCACCGTGCGCGGATCGAAGCGCAGCACCGCCTCCGCGAGGGCGTTGAGGGTCTCACGGGTGTCGTAGGGCGGCAGCATCATGCCGCGCCGGGCGAAGGACGAGCCCTTCTCGAAATGCAGGTCGGCCACGAGGAGGGCATCGTGCTCCGGCAGATACATCGCCCCCGTGAGGTCGAGGGCCGCCGCCTGTCCCTGGAGCCCGATCTCGTGGGTTGTCCGTTCGTTCTTGCGCAAAGCCGTCACGCCAAAGCCTCGTCGAGAAGCGCCGCTTCCGCCTCGGCCAGGATCTCGTCCGCGTTGTCGCTGTAGACGCGCTCGCGGCCGATCTCCAGCATGACGGACACGCTGAGTGGAGAAACCCGGTCGAGCGGCTTGTGGATGATTCGCCCCCGGATGCGTTGAAGCATCATGCCGAGGCGCCTCACGTCGAGGAGTCCCGTTGCCGCATCCGCCCGCGCGGCCCGCAGCAGCACATGGTTGGGCTCGTGCTTGCGCAGCACGTCATAGACCAGATCGGTGGAGATCGTGACCTGCCGCCCCGTCTTCTTCTCCCCCGGGAAGCGGCGCTCGATGAGCCCGGCGATCACGGCGCATTGGCGGAAGGTGCGCTTCATCAGGGACGATTCCGCCAGCCAATCCTCCAGATCGTCCCCGAGCATGTCCTCGGAGAACAATTCGTCCATGAAGCCCGGCTCGCGCCCGGCCCGGGCCGCCATGTCGCCGGAGGCGTAGACGGCGATGCCGTAATCGTTGGCCACGAACCCGAGGGGCTTGAGCTTCGCCCGCTCCAGGCGGCGGGTGAGCAGCATCCCCAGGGTCTGGTGCGCCAGCCTTCCCTCGAAGGGAAAGCACGTCATGTAGAAGCGGTTCGCCCGGGGAAAGGTCTCGACCAGGAGGTCGCGCGCGCCCGGCAGAAAAGAGCGGCGGCGCTGCTGCAAGAGCCATTCGGTCATCTGCGGCGGCAGGCGGTCCCACTCGAAGGGATCGGCCAGGATCGCCCGCACCCGCGCGGCGAGGAACGACGAGAGCGGGAACTTGCCGCCGTCATAGGCGGGAATCTTCGGGTCGGTGCCGGCGGCGGCCCGGGTCACCAGCGCCTCGTCCTCGGAGATCCCCTCGAAGCGCAGCACCTCGCCCGCGAACAGAAAGGTGTCGCCGGGGGTCAGGGTTTCGGCGAAATATTCCTCCACCTCGCCCAGGATCCGGCCCCGCGGCAGCACCGAGCCTGGCCGGGAGCGCAGGGACTTGCCGAGCCGCACCTTGATCATGGCGGCCTCGACGATGGTGCCGACATTGAGGCGGTATTGCTGCGCCACCCGGGCGTCGCGCACCCGCCAGAGCCCATCATTGCCCTTGACGATCTTGGCGAAGCGCTCGTAGGCCCGAAGGGAATAGCCCCCCGTGGCCACGAAGGCGACGCAGGCCTCGTATTCCTCCCAGGTGAGGCCGGCGTAAGGGGCGGCCGAGCGGATCTCCTCGTAGAGCGCCTCCAGCCGGAACGGCGCCGCGCAGGCC
>DATHAU010000643.1:0-1527 GCA_035296545.1 Microvirga sp. | reverse complement strand
ACGGCGGCCAGGGTCGCGGTGATGCCCAGGAGCGGGATCAGCGCGAGGGCGACCACCACCACATCGGCCCCGTACCAGCCGACCAGGTAGCCGGCCGCGATGTTGGTGAAGAAGAACGCCACCGAACCGAAGCCCCTGATCCGGCCGTAGTTGAGCCCCGGGTTGCGCTGGACCGCATTGGTGGTGACGAGGTCGTTGGCCGGGATGACGGCGGACTGCGCCACGGCGATGAGCGCCACGAGGACGATGATCGCCACGGGGCCGTCGGTCAGCATCAGCAGGGGAAAGCCCACGATCTGTCCCGCATGGCTGGCGAGCAGCAGCAGCCGCACGCCCACGGAGCGGTCGGCCAGGCTCAGGAGCGGCGCGGTGGCCAGGATGCGGACCATGATGGGGATCGCGACGATGAGCCCCACGAGCGTCGGGGAGATCGCCTGGCCCTGGAGCCAGAGGGGAAAGAACGGCAGATAGACCCCGTGGCTGATGAAGCTCGCCGCGTGCAAGGCGCCCAGGCGCGCCCCAAGATTGCGGGTCGGGAACATGAGAGGAGGCGCTTTCTCGATCGGCCGGGCGGCAAAAGCGGATAAGAACGGTGTGCAGGAGTGGCATTAAAGGCATTGCAGGGGTTGAGCTAGTGCCCCGTTTGCACACATCTGTTCACGAGAGGAATCGACTCCCTCGTCAGAGATGGGTTCGTCACCATGGCCGATGAAGAGGCGCATGTCGCGTTCAGCCCCGAGGATTTCGAGCTCATCGAGGCGGCCGTGATGGAAACCGCCCGCGGGCGCTGGTTCCTGCGGGAATACGCCCGGCGCAACCGCAACGCGGACACCAAGGTGGTGCTGGACGCGGTGAGCCGCCTCAAGGAAGCGGTTCTCGACGGCCGGGCCATGGGCCGCATGAAGGCCGACCTCCAGCACATGGCCGCGGCCATCCGGCAGACGAAGGGCGAGATCCGCTCGTTTCCCCATGTGGACCGGACGGACCCGCTGAACGCCCTGTCGGACGCGGATCTGCAGGCCGCGGCCGAGCAGCGGATCCGGCGCATGGTCCAGACGCTGCACTACCTGGAAGGCCGCATCGGCGCCATGATCTCGCTGTGCGAGGCCGAAGCCGGACGCGAGCGGTCCCTGTCGGAACCCTCCCGCGAGGACGAGAGCAGCGCCCATCCGCATCCTGCCTTCCTGATGTAGGGGCCGGGCCGCTAGCGTGCGTGCGCCGCCTCGATGGTCGAGAAGAACTGCCGCGCGCTCTCCTGCCAGGTGAAGGTCTCTCCATAGGCCCGGCAGCGCTCCCGGGGAATGGCGAGGGCCTCGAGCGCCGCCTCGCGCAGGTCCGCCTTCAGGACGCCGCATCCGGACGCGCCGATCACGTCGGCGGGGCCCGTCACGGGAAAGGCCGCGACGGGCAGGCCCGAGGCCAGGGCCTCCAGCAGGACGATGCCGAAGGTATCCGTGAGGCTCGGGAAGACGAACACGTCGGCGGACGCGTAGGCGCGCGCCAGCGCCTCGCCCGTGAGGGCGCCGA
>DATHAU010000642.1:0-6100 GCA_035296545.1 Microvirga sp. | reverse complement strand
CGCGTCCATTGCTCCGCCATGAACTGGCCGATCCTGGGGGATCCGGTCTACGGCATTGCGCCGCGCGTCGGCGGTCCGGGTCTGCACCTTCATGCGCGAGGCGTCACGGTGCCGCTCTACCCGAAGAAGCCGCCGATCAGGGTGGAGGCGCCCGTGCCGGAGCCTATGCGGGAGCGGGTGGAAGCCTGCGGCGTCATCCCGGATCGGCTCCGATCTCCCGATGGGTGAACGGGGTTAAGCTGCGAGCAATTCCCTGCCGTCGTGCCCAGCGATGGTGACCGACCGGATCTCCCCCGGCGTCACCGGCGAGGCGAAGCGCACCGGGGTGAAGCCTTCCGTGCGGCCGAGCCGGCCCGTCTCGACGAGCACGTTGCGCCGCGCCCCCACCTCGCCGCCCAGGTGCTTCAGCAGCGCGGCCTCGCCCTTCTCCCTCAGGCGGCGGGCGCGGTCCTTCACCAAGTCGCGGGCCACCGGCGGCATGCGCGCGGCGGGGGTGCCGGGGCGGGGCGAGAACGGGAAGACGTGAAGGTGGGTGAGGCCACACTCGTCCACGATGTCGAGGGAGCGGGAGAACATCTCCTCGGTTTCCGTGGGAAAGCCCGCGATGATGTCGGCCCCGAACACCATGTCCGGGCGAAGGCGGCGCACCTGCTCGCAGAAGGCGATGGCGTCGTCGCGCAGGTGCCGGCGCTTCATGCGCTTGAGCACCATGTCGTCGCCCGCCTGGAGCGAGAGATGAAGATGGGGCATCAGACGGCTCTCGCCCGCGATGGCGTCGAGCAGGTCGTCGTCCGCCTCCACGGAATCGATGGACGAGATGCGAAGGCGCTCCAGCTCCGGCACGTGGCGCAGGAGGCTCTTCACCAGCGCGCCGAGCTTCGGCTCGCCGGGCAGATCCCGGCCGTAGCCGGTGATGTCGACGCCGGTGAGCACCACCTCGCGGGAGCCGTGCTCCACCAGATTGCGCACCTGCTCCACCACCGCGCCCATGGGCACGGAGCGGGAGTTGCCGCGGCCGTAGGGGATGATGCAGAAGGTGCAGCGGTGGTCGCAGCCGTTCTGCACCTGCACGAAGGCGCGGGTGCGCCCGCGCATGCCGTCGATGAGGTGCACGGCGGTTTCCTTGACCGCCATGATGTCGTCGACCAGCACCTTTTCGCTCGCCCCCACGCCGAAGTCGCGCAGGGACGTCCAGGTTTCGGCCTTCATCTTCTCGTGGTTGCCGACCACCCGCGAGACCTCCGGCATGGCCGCGAAGGTCTCGGGCTCCACCTGAGCGGCGCAGCCGGTCACGACGATGCGGGCGTCGGGCTTCTCGCGGGCGATCCGGCGGATCGATTGCCGCGCCTGGCGCGTGGCCTCGCCGGTCACCGCGCAGGTGTTGACGATCACGACCTCGCCCAACCCCGCCTCTTCCGCGTGGCGCTGCATGGCCTCGGATTCGTAGGTGTTGAGCCGGCAGCCGAAGGTGACGATCTCCACCGCCATCACGCGGCTCCCGCGAACAAGGCGGGCAAGAGGACGCCTTCGTGCTCGAACTCCACCGGGCCGGTCATGAGCACGTGGCCGTCGGCCTCGCGCCACTCGATGAGGAGGTCGCCGCCGGGGAGCGAGACCGTGGCCCTGCGCCCGGTCAGCCCCTTGCGGGCCGCGGCCACCAGGGCGGCGCAGGCCGCCGAGCCGCAGGCGCGGGTGGCCCCCGCGCCGCGCTCCCACACCCGCAGGACGATATGGTCGGGGCCGAGAACCTGGGCGAAGGAGATGTTGGCCCGCTCGGGGAACACCGGGTCGCGCTCGAACCGGGGGCCGATGGCCGCAAGGTCGTAGGCCCCGGCATCGGCCACCCAGAAGATCGCGTGGGGATTGCCCATGCTCACGGCCGAAGGGCCCTGCAATTCGGGGGCTCCGGGAAGGCGGGTTTCGACCGCGATGGCGCGGGTGTCGGGATAGGGGTCGCGCAGGGGAATCTCGTTCCAGGCGAAGCGGGGCGGGCCCATGTCCACGGTGAACACCACGCCGGAGACCCGTTCCACCGGCAGGGGTCCGGCCCCGGTCTCCAGAACGAGATCGTCGCCGGCCGGGCGGCTCATGACGGGATCGGTCAGCATGGCCCAGGCGACGCAGCGGGTGCCGTTGCCGCAGGCGCGGGATTCGGAGCCGTCCGTGTTGTAGATGCGCAGATAGGCGTCCGTGCCGGGGGTCTCGGGGTCGTGCAGCACCATGAGCTGGTCGAAGCGCGAGCGCGGATCGGCCGCGATGGCCCGCGCCTCGGCGGCGGCGACGCGCAGGCGCGTGCCGCGCAGGTCCAGCACGGTGATCTCGTTGCCGAGACCGTTCATCTTCAGGAAACGGCTGTTCGCCAAAGGGCTCGTGGGGGCGCTCATGGGGCCGTATATGGCCCAAAACGAAGGAAACCGCGAGAGGGGGGCGAAAGCCTGCTGCAAAACGTCCCTCGCAGGAGCCGCCGGACGGCCTCGCCGCTGCGAAAAAAGGCTCCTATGGTGCTGCATCCTGTTCCTTTTCGTGATTCGCGGGTGAGGCCTTTTCCCATGCGGCTGCGCTTCTGTTCCCTTGCTCTGGTTCTCGCCCTGGCGCCCGGCGCGGTCCTGGCCCAGACCCCGCCCGCGGCGGGCGTTCCCACGCCCCCTCCGGTGCAATCCTCGCCCCTGCCGCCCCCTTCCGCAGCTCCTGCGCTCGGGGCGCAGACCCCCGCCCCCGCCGCGCCCGCCGCTCCGGGAACGCGCACGACCCTCTTCCCCAATCCCGGCGACCAGACCGACGTGGACGAGGGGGTGCTGCCCGCCAAGCCCGCGGCGGTCCTGTCCGGCGCGAGCAACTGGGACGACGCCTTCGCCAATCTCAAGGGCGCTTTCGCCAGGATCGAGGGCGAGCTGGGCAAGGCCGGCATCGCGCCCACGGGACGTCCCCTGACGGTGTTCGTCCACACGGACGACAACGGCTTCCGCTACGACGCGATGGTGCCGGTCGCGCAGGCGCCCGAGGGGCGCAGCGAGCTCACGCCGGAGATCAAGTTCGGCCGGACTCCCGAGGGCAAGTCCTTCCGCTTCGTGCACAAGGACGCCTATGACGAGATCGACGGCACCTACGAGACGATCACCGCCTATCTCGACGCCAAGGACATCGAGGCCCAGGACGCCTTCATCGAGGAATACGTGAGCGACTTCACGGACGCCCAGGACACCAATTTCGAGGTGAACATCTACGTTCAGCCCAAGGGCTGAGAAAAAGCCCTTCCGGCCCCTTGCGGGCATGATACGTTACAGCAGAGAGCGGCCGCCTTCCCTCGCGGGAGCGGGGCGACGCGGCCGCTCGATACGCGCTGGGGAGTGCCATGCCGAGACAAACGCCGGGGCTGACCGCCCTCATCCTGCTGGCCGCAGTCACCGGAGCCCCGCCGGCCCTGGCCGACAAGGGCGACGTCACATGCCATTCGGGCGCCAATCATCTGGTGGTCCAGCGCGAGATGGAGAACGGGCGCTCGGAATACCTCGTCAAGAAGGCTCGGCCGGCCGACGGAACTCCATGCAAGTTCGTTTCCCAGCCTGGGGATGTCCCTATCGGCGGTAAGGGGAAGCGTTATGTCTTCATCGCCCTGAAGGACGATCTCCTCGTCATGAGGGAAGGCAAGGGCAAGGGAAGCGCCTACAAGGAATACCTGAACGTCTTCGATCTCGGGAACGGGGCGAAGGAAACCCCTATGGGCGAGGCCTATTCCATCGGCGACCCCGGCGAGCGGGGAATCGAGCTGGCGATCCCGTCCAATCTCAAGCCCACCAAGGACAGATGCCCCAAATACGCGGATTGGTTCGAAAAGGATCCCCTTGGACACAGTAAGAAAGCCGTCGCCGACGAGGTGAAGGACCTGAGGGTCGAGCGGAAGGCGGTTTTCGACTTCGCGTCCCGCAAGGTTGTCGAAACCCCCGAAACGGAATGCCGCTACATGGGAGAGTGATCGTTCCCGGCAGGCGCCCCCCGGGCCTCACGGCTGCCACGCCTCTCCCGGCCGCAGGGCCCTGAACCTTTCCGCCGGAATCCCCGCCGCCTTCAGGGCCGTGCCGAGTTCCGCCGGCGGTTCCTCCACGCCCTCGTTGGTCAGCCGGAAGGTGCCCCAGTGGTGGCCCAGGGCCTGCTCGGCCTCGAGGATCCCCAACGCCTTCACGGCGTCCTCCGGGTTCATGTGCTGCGGCTCCATGAACCAGCGCGGCTCGTAGGCGCCGATGGGCAGATGGGCGAGGCGGGGGCGCCCGAAGCGCTCGCGCACCGCATGGAAGATCCGGCCGTCGCCGAAGCCCGTGTCGCCCACATGGTAGATCGTGCCCGCCGGGGTGGTGAGCGCATAGGCGCACCAGAGCGCCATGCGCCGGTCGTTGATGCCCCGCGCCGACCAGTGGCAGGCGGGCTCCACATGGGCGGTGACGCCGCCGCCGAGATCGACGGACCCGCCCCAGTCCCGGGTCTCCACGGGGATGTCCGGATGCGCGGCCCTGATGACCGCATCGTTCCCTAAGGGCGCGATGACGCGCGGACGGTGTTGCTGCCAGAGCCGTCCCAGCGAATCGGTGTCGAGATGGTCGTAATGGTTGTGGGTGATCAGCACCGCATGGATCTTCGGCAGGCTCTCGAAGGCGATACCGGGCGGGTTGACCCGCTTCGGGCCCGTGAAGGAGAGGGGGCTCGCCCGCTCGGAAAACACCGGGTCGACCAGGAGGTTGAGCCCCGCCGCCTGGATCAGGAACGACGCATGGCCGATGAGCGCCACCCGCAGACCGCGCACCTCAGGGGGCGGCTTGTCCTGAAACGGGCTGGGAAAGCTCTCGGGCCAGTCCTTGCGCCCGCCGCCGAGCTGCCAGCGCATCAGCTCCACGAGGCCCTTGTCCTGCGGCTGCCCGGGCGAGAAGAACCGCACCCCGTCGAAATGATCCGTCACGGGACCGTCGTAGTAGCGGTTGCGCGAACGCGCCGCCGTGGCCCAGCCCAGGGCTCCGGCGGCCGCGACGGCAGGAAGGCCCAGGGCTTTGAGAAGGGTGCGGCGGTTCATGAGGAAGGATGCTCCCGGCAAAGCTTTAAGCGTGGGGATTCCGGAGCGCCTCGACAAGGGTCCCGGCCGTTCTCGCCGTCATGGCGAGGGCAGGGATTGCATGCTTGGCGGGCCGCAAGGTCATGATGGTCTGGACGCCGGGTCGGTCCGGCGTGAAGGACCGGGAGTGGCACCCCGCCGTCATGCCCGGCCTTGCGCCGGGCATCCCGGTTCTGAGGGCGCTGCGGCTCTCAAGGCGGGAGTGGTCCGCAGCTCACCGACCGGGAAGGCCGGGACAGGCCCGGCCATGACGAGGTGGGGTCATCCTACCGGTCCTCCGGACCGGCGAGCCGCAGGCGAGGGAAGGGATCGGGTGCAGGATGCGGCTCGCCTGTCATCCCGGGGCCGCGCAGCGGAGCCCGGGATCCATAACCGCTGACGACGCCGAATGAAGCGCAGCGGATGCCGCAACGCTCTTCCCACCGTCATGGTTATGGATCCCGCCTGCGCGAGGATGACAGGAGAGGGTGTCGCCACGGGCCGCCTCGGGCAGGGAAGGGAACTCACGCGCCGATCCGCAGCCCCATCAGGCATGAGCCTCCGGCAGGGGCAGACCGGCAGATGTCAAACAGCCAACGCCTTCGGGCCGGGGCCTTGCGGCTCCAGCCTGAAGGGTTGATCGAGGGGTGGCGCGAGAGGCGGTCCGGCTCGATACGGTGAGATGATGAAGAGCCGGAAGGGCCCTCGCGCACGGTTCTTTTAGGCGGGCAGGCGACGCGAACCCACCAGTCGTCAGCTCAGGCGGGTCTCACGGCTGTGAGGCCGGCCTGGGGCTGCGGGCAGGCCCGGCGTACAGCCTGGGCCTCTCGTGGCAAGGGGTGCGAGCCCCTGCCCGAGACCGTGTTCTGCTCCCGCAACCTGCGACGCCTCGCGAGCGCGCCCCTCGGGGAACAGAACTGCACACGATATAGCTTAGCTTATGCGCTCTGTCAAGAACAAAGTGAGAACATGCGCTGAGACGGCTGATCGCTTTCCACCAGTGCAGCGCGCCCTGCTCTCCTC
>DATHAU010000641.1:0-2413 GCA_035296545.1 Microvirga sp. | reverse complement strand
GTGGCTTGCCGCCAACGACCTCATCGGCAAATTCCCCAATGGCACCCCCACGGTGACGGGCGTTCCGGTGTCCATCGTCTGGTTCGTCGGCTTCGCCCTTCTGGCAACCTGGATTCTTCTGCGCACGCGGGCCGGCAACTGGATCTTCGCGGCGGGCGGCGATCCCAACGCGGCGCGCAATTCCGGCGTGCCGGTGGACCGGGTGAAGACCGCGCTCTTCATGCTTACCGCCTGCGCGGCGGCGCTCGTCGCCGTTCTGACAGTGCTCGATGCGGGATCGACCGATGCGCGGCGCGGCTTCCAGAAGGAGTTCGAGGCCATCATCGCGGCGGTGATCGGCGGCTGCCTACTCACCGGCGGCTACGGCTCGGCCATCGGGGCGTTCTTCGGGGCCATCATCTTCGGCATGGTGTCCATCGGCCTCACCTATACCCGCTTCGACTCGGACTGGTTCCAGGTGTTCCTGGGGGCCATGCTGCTGCTCGCGGTGCTGTTCAACAACTTCATCCGCCGTAAAGTGACGGGAGAGCGGTGATGGACACGAACGCTCCCCTCATCGAGATCCGCAACCTCGTCAAGCATTTCGGCTCGGTGATCGCGCTCTCGGGCGTGTCGCTTAACGTCAACCGCGGCGAGGTCATGTGCCTGCTCGGCGACAACGGCGCGGGCAAGTCGACGCTCATCAAGACCCTTGCGGGCGTTCACCGGCCCACGTCGGGGGATTTCCTGGTGGAGGGCAAGCCCGTGTCCTTCACCAGCCCGCGCGACGCGCTCGATGCGGGCATCGCCACGGTCTATCAGGATCTGGCGATGATCCCGCTCATGTCGGTCACGCGCAACTTCTTCATGGGCCGCGAGCCCGTGAAAGGCGTCTGGCCCTTCCGCCGCGTGGATTTCGACCGCTGCGACGCGATCACCCGCGACGAGATGCACCGGATCGGCATCGATGTGCGCGATCCCCATCAGGCGGTGGGCACCCTGTCGGGCGGCGAGCGCCAATGCGTGGCGATCGCCCGCGCGGTCTATTTCGGCGCGAAGGTGCTGATCCTCGACGAGCCCACCTCGGCGCTGGGCGTGGCGCAGACCTCCATGGTGCTCAAATACATCCACCAGGTCCGGCAGAAGGGCCTCGGCGTCATCTTCATCACCCACAACGTGCGCCACGCCTATGCGGTGGGCGACCGCTTCACGGTGCTCAACCGCGGCAAGACCCTGGGCACCTACGCCAAGTCCGAAATCGCCATCGACGAGCTGCAGAACCTCATGGCCGGCGGCAAGGAACTGCAGGCGGTGTCGGCGGAACTCGGCGGCATGGTCTGAGGGCGGTCATGACAGGTCTCGGCATCGGCCTCATCGGCACCGGCTACATGGGCAAGTGCCATGCGCTCGCCTGGAACGCGGTGGCCGCCGTGTTCGGCGACGTGGAGCGGCCGCGCCTTGCGGTGCTGGCCGAGCATTCGCAGGAGCTGGCTGACAGAAAGGCGCAGGAGCTCGGTTTCGGGCGCGCCACAGGCGACTGGCGCACGCTCGTTGCCGATCCCGCTGTCGATGTCGTGTCGATCACCACGCCCAACGCCTTCCATCCCGAGATGGCGATTGCGGCGCTCGAGGCGGGCAAGCATGTGTGGTGCGAGAAGCCGATGGCGACGCGGCTTCCAGATGCCGAGCGCATGCTGGCTGCGGCCCATGCGTCGGGCAGGGTGGCGGCCCTCGGCTACAATTACATCCAGAACCCGGTTGTCCGCCTGATCCAGCGTCTCCTCGACGAAGGTGAGATCGGAGACGTGAACCATGTGCGCGTCGAAATGGACGAGGATTTCATGGCCGATCCGGAGGCGCTCTTCTATTGGAAGAGCGAGGCGAGTTCGGGCCATGGCGCGCTCGACGATTTCGGCGTCCACGCCTTGAGCCTGATCCGGGTTCTGTTCGGCGGCGTGCGGCGCGTCTGCGGGCATATGGCGAAGCCCTATGCGGATCGCCCGGTGCAGGGCGGCGGGCGCCTCGCGGTCGAGACCTACGACATCGCCACAACCCTGATCGAGCTGGAGAACGGCGCCTCCGGGGTGATCGCATTGAACCGCTCCGCCTGGGGGCGCAAGGGACGCATCTTCGTGCAGCTCTTCGGCTCGCGCGGCACCATCGTGTACGACCAGGAGCGCATGAACGAGGTGCAGCTCTACACCGTCGACGGCTCCAGGGAGACGCAGGGCTTCCGCACCATCCTCACCGCTCCCCATCATCCGCCCTATGACAGGTTCATTCCCGCCCCCGGCCATGGGCTCGGCTTCAACGACCTCAAAGTGATCGAGTGCCGCGAGCTGATCCGGCGCATCTCCGGCGAGCGGGCGCATCTGATCGAGTTCGAGGACGGCATCCGCATCGAGCGCACGGTGGACGCCATGGCGCGCAGCGC
>DATHAU010000640.1:0-1988 GCA_035296545.1 Microvirga sp. | reverse complement strand
ACGGCCGAGAGCAGCATGGCCGCCGTCGCGGCCGTGTAGCGCACGCTGTCCGGTATGGCTCCGCCGCCCCGGAACAGCCGCGCGATCAACGCGATCACATCGATTGCGATCTGCATCAACGCCAGCAGCGCGATTACCCCGAACGCCCAGTTGAACAGGAACACCAAGGCGCGTGGGAACTCGGGAGAGAAGACCGACCCGGACGAAAGGCGGCTCCAGAGATGGTATTGCGATGCCATGAGCACAGCGACTGCGAGGGTGATCTTTCCGCCGGGTGTCCAGGGCAGCGGCCACACGAACCGCGCCAGCACATAGAGGGCCGGCAGTGCGAAAGTCAGGTGGAACATGGATGTCCTTGGATTGAGGTGGCATAGGGCCGGAACAGTCGGCCCGCTGAAAGTCGGTTTACCTAGAACGGATGACGGTCTCGGTACAGAGCTGCTCGCTCAGCACCCAGAGATCAGCCATTCGATCGCTGCGCTCGGTAAGGCCAGTACGGAGTGGCCCTCCGGACGTACAAGGCCATCGGTCATGGCTTTGAGACTGGCGGGGCTATCCGGTTTAGAAAAAGAACAAATGATCGACGTCTCACCGATGTATATAGGGTGGTAGAGGACATCCAGAGGCAGCTCTGGGTCAACCACAGCCTTCAAGCGTGGCCGTTTAGGGGTCCGGTTCACGCTCCCATTGCAGAAGTTCAGCTTAGGACCGCCCGTGCCACTTCCGGGCACTCATAATACGCGGAATGTCGACTGTGGCTCATATAGGCAGTTTGAGATCTCACGCTTGGAGGGTTGATTTAAGAATCAACTCAGATCCGAGCAGCAGCAGACATACCAGAAACCCCCGCCGGAACGTCACAGGGTTCACCCTCACCCTCACCGCCTGTCCCAACCACATCCCGAGTAGCGCCGGCGCAATCGCGAGGGAGGACAAGGCCAAACCATCCAGGTTGAGCGCCCCACGCCATGCTAGACCGGCGGTAAGGGCAATCGTCGATACCGTAAAGGAAAGCCCCAGGCTCTGAACAAGGTCGTCTTTGCTCAATCCGAGGGCTTGAAGATAAGGAACAGCCGGGATGACAAAGACGCCTGTCCCTCCAGTCACAAGACCTGTCGTCACACCGACCAGAGGCGACAGCCATCTCTCGAAGCAGGCTGGCACAGAGAGTTGTTGGGCCAACAGGGTGAACCCGGCATAGATGACCAGGGCCGCTCCAAGGCCTGCTGTCGCCCATTGCGTCTGCCCGTTCGCCAAAATGGAGGAACCGGCCAGAGTGCCGAGCAGGATTCCCAGCATCATAAGCCACAGCCGCCGGATGAGCGCGGCGAAGCTCGGTCCGCAGACCAACTGCCACACATTGGTGACGAAGGATGGCACGATCAACAAGGTTGCGGCCGTGACAGGCGACATGATCGCCCCCAGCACCCCCATGGCCACTGTCGGCAGGCCCATGCCTGTGACGCCCTTGACGACACCGGCAAGGAAGAAGGTCAGGCCAATGGAAAGAATGAGCCACACGGAAAGATCGGACACGCTCTATTGGCTCATGGGCCCGCGAGCGGCGCAATGCGGATGTTTCATAGTTGGCCTTCGGCGTGGCCGAAGGCTGGAGAACGAATTCCCCTGAAACACAACAGCAAACGTCTGCTACTGGTCAAATTTTCACCTTCAGGCCTGTGAATAAACGTCGGCTCTTACGCGCAGAAGCGGACCAAGCGCTTACGTCTCAGGAGTGCCAACTGTGCCACGATCATCAAGGGCTGGCTTCACGCGCGAGCTTGAGCACTGAGAGTTCGCAACTTAATTGCGTCTTGCAAATCTGCTATGAAGGCGGTGCCGTTCAGTCCGGCGCCGGGAGGAGCACATAATGGAATACCGCAATCTGGGCCTTTCCGGACTCAGGATCTCGCCAATCTGCCTCGGCACGATGATGTTCGGCGGCCCAACGGACGAAGCCCTCTCGTCGCGCATCATCAACAAGGCTC
>DATHAU010000639.1:0-3146 GCA_035296545.1 Microvirga sp. | reverse complement strand
CCCCTCCTCCCCGCAAGGGGGAGGGAAACCAGCGGCGCCGCTTGTGACGGTGGTGTGGATTCCCTCCGGCGGGACTGCGTCCCGACCCTCCGCTACGCTCCGGCCGGTCCGGTCCGCAGGACCGGCAGAATGACACGGCGGGTCCGGGCTTGCCTCCCTTTCTTGACTTCGCCCGCTTTTCCCCTTACGTGCTGACCGCAAATCTGGTGAGCGAGCCCATTTTGAGCCGCCGACCAGCCCGCGAGGCTGGAGGTCAACGTCCGACAGCGCGATGCGCCCTCGGGCGCGCTTTTGTTTTGGGCTTCTCTGCGTCCGGGTCTGCCTGCGCCGCCATGACCGGGCTTGTCCCGGCCATCGAGGCCTCCGGTGCCCGGCGTTTCGAGACGCGGATGCCCGGCCCCAAGGCCGAGCATGACGAAAAGGACGAAGTGGAACAGGCGATGGCGAGCAAAGCATTGCGCATCGAGGATGCGGTCAACGAGACCTGCCCGTGGTCGGGAAAGCCCATCGCGGCGGATTCGCTGACGCTCTATCGCGGCGAGGTCGTCGGCTTCTGCAATTCCGGCTGCCGCGACAAGTTCGAGGCGGCCATCGAGCACTTTGAAAAGGCGCTGGCGGATCGCGACATCCCCCTCATCGCAAGAGGAATCGATTGATCATGTTCGAAGGCCTTTCCGACAAGCTGTCCACCATCCTGAATTCCCTCACCCGCCGCGGCGCGCTGACGGAAGAGGATGTGAACGCGGCCCTGCGCGAGGTTCGCCGCGCCCTGCTCGAAGCGGACGTGGCCCTCGAGGTGGTGCGCTCCTTCACCGACAAGGTGCGCGCCCGCGCGGTCGGCGCGGAGGTGATCAAGTCGGTCTCCCCCGGCCAGCAGGTGGTCAAGATCGTCCACGACCAGCTCGCCGAGATGCTGGGCGCGGACGCCGAGGTGATCGACCTCAACGCCGCGCCGCCTGTGGGCATCCTCATGGTGGGCCTCCAGGGCTCGGGCAAGACCACCACCACCGCCAAGATCGCCCGGCGCCTGACGGAGCGCGAGAAGCGGCGCGTCCTCATGGCGTCCCTGGACACCCGGCGGCCCGCCGCGCAGGAGCAGCTCGCGGTCCTGGGCCGGCAGGTGGGCGTCGACACCCTTCCCATCGTGGCCGGACAATCGGCGGTGCAGATCGCCCGGCGCGCCATGGAGGCCGCGCGCCTTGGCGGCTACGACGTGGTGATGCTCGACACGGCAGGCCGCGTCACCGTGGACGAGGCCCTGATGGCGGAGGCCGCCGAGGTGCGCTCCGCCACGAACCCCCATGAAGTGCTGCTCGTCGCCGACGCGCTCACCGGCCAGGACGCGGTCAACACCGCGCGGGCCTTCGACCAGCGCCTCGGGGTCACCGGCATCGTGCTCACCCGCATGGACGGCGACGCCCGCGGCGGCGCGGCGCTCTCCATGCGGGCCGTCACCGGCAAGCCGATCAAGCTCATCGGCACCGGCGAAAAGGTGGATGCGCTGGAGGAGTTCCATCCGTCGCGCGTCGCCAACCGCATCCTCGGCATGGGCGACATCGTCTCCCTGGTGGAAAGGGCGGCGGAGAATTTCGACCAGGCCCAGGCCCAGCGCATGGCCGACAAGATGCGCAAGGGCAAGTTCGACCTGGAGGACCTGCGCGACCAGCTCGCCCAGATGGAAAAGCTCGGCGGCCTCGGCAGGCTGATGGGGATGCTGCCCGGCGTCGCCAAGATGAAGTCGCAGCTGGAGAGCGCCAATCTCGACGACCGGGTGATCAGGCGCCAGCGCGCCATCATCGATTCCATGACCCCGGCCGAGCGCCGCAACCCGGACATCCTTAAGGCCTCGCGTAAAAAACGCATCGCGTCGGGCGCGGGCGCCAAGGTCGAGGAGATCAACAAGCTTCTCAAGATGCACCGCCAGATGGCCGACGTCATGAAGATGATGGGCGGCGGCAAGGGCAAGGGCATGGCCGGCGCGCTCGGCAAGATGTTCGGCATCGGCGGAGGCGGCATGCCCCAGCCGACCCCGGAGCAGATCGAGACGCTGCAGAAGCAGATGGGCGGCAAGCTGCCCGACTTCCCCGGAGGCGCGGGCGGCCTGCCGCCCATGCCCAAGGGCGTGCCGGGCCTGCCCGGCTTGGGCGGGCCGAAGATCCCGGGGCTGCCGGGGATCGGCGGCTTTCCGTTCGGGAAGAAGAAGTGACGATCTCGGCCGGCAGGGTTGGCCTCGCGCTCTGTGCCCTATGGCTCGGAGTCGTTGGCTGGATGGCTTCCTCGTCGAACGATTGGAGAATTGGTCGATACGCCAACACGTTCGAAGGCGATTATGCGGTCCATTGCTGGAAAACTTACGACGTTGAACACGGAAAGGAAAAAGTGGACGCGTGCATCGCGCGGCAGCTTTCCCAGGATGAGAACGACAGGATGTGGCAGCAAACGATCGGCAGCTACGTTTCATCCGCCTGGAAGCGCCTCGCCATCGTGCTCTCCGTTCCTCTCCTGATTTTCGGATTCCTTGCGACCTGGAGCCTTTTGCAAAGAACCCGAACCCCCATGACCGGCTCCGAAAAACTGAAACTGAAAGGCTAAAAACCCATGTCCCTGAAGATCCGTCTCACCCGCGCCGGCGCGAAGAAGCGCCCGTACTACCGCATCGTCGTGGCCGATTCGCGCTCCCCGCGCGATGGCCGCTTCATCGAGAAGGTGGGCACCTACGACCCGATGAAGCCGAAGGACGACGCCGGCCGCGTGGTTCTCGAAGCCGACAAGATCCAGGCCTGGCTCGCCAAGGGCGCCCAGCCCACCGACCGCGTCCTGCGCTTCCTCGACAATGCCGGCCTCATGAAGCGCAGCCCGCGCAACAACCCGCAGAAGGCCGTTCCGGGCAAGAAGTCCCAGGAGCGCGCCGACGCCCGGGCCGCCGCGGCCGCCGCCGGCGAAGGCGAGGCTGCGTAAGCGCCATCATGAAGCGGGGGCGTTCCGACAAGCGGGACTTTCGCCCTCTCCCCGACGCAGGTCGGGTGCTCCCGACTTGCGCTTCAGAAGGCGGATCTCGGGAACACCCGAGATCCGCGGGAGAGGGTGGCCCTCGCGTCGGCGAGGGCCGGGAGAGGGGCCGTGTTCGACCATCGGACTCCCCCTCT
>DATHAU010000638.1:0-2665 GCA_035296545.1 Microvirga sp. | reverse complement strand
ACGTGGCGGCTCTCGTGCGCCATGTGCGGGAGACGAAGCGGGTTCCGGTTCGCGACGGCGTATCGGCAGCGTTCGATCCGGCGGAAGACATCGTGTTCAACATGACGGACGTGCTGCCGGGCCATTCCAACGGCATGCGCTTTTCCGCCCTGGACGCGAGCGGCGCGACCCTTGCCGAGAGCGTGTTCTACTCCATCGGCGGCGGCTTCGTGGTGCGCGACGGGGAGGCGGAAGCCGCCAGGGCGGTGGCCGAGCCCTACCCGTTCGCCACCGGCGGCGAGCTCCTGCGCATCTGCCGGGAGCGGAGCCTGTCCATCGCCGAGGTGCAGCTTGCCAACGAGCTTGCCTTGCGCTCCCGCCAGGAGATCGACCGGGGCCTGGACGCCATCCGCGACGCCATGTTCGCCTGCATCGACCGGGGGCTGGCCATGGAGGGCGAGCTGCCGGGGAGCCTCAGGGTCAAGCGCCGGGCCAGGGGCCTGCACGAGCGCCTGCTGCAGGCCCGCGGCCGGAACCAGCGCGCCCCGCACGAGGTGATGGACTGGGTCAGCACCTATGCGATTGCGGTCAACGAGGAGAACGCCTCCGGGGGCCGGGTGGTGACGGCCCCCACCAACGGGGCTGCCGGGATCGTGCCCGCGGTGCTGCGCTACTGCCGCGACTTCTGCGCCGAATACACCCCGGAGGGCAGCCACGTCTTCCTGCTCACGGCGGCCGCCATCGGCAGCCTGATCAAGCGCAACGCCTCCATCTCGGGAGCCGAGGTGGGCTGCCAGGGGGAGGTGGGCTCGGCCGCCTCCATGGCGGCCGCCGGTCTGGCGGCGGTGCTGGGCGGCACGCCCGCGCAGATCGAGAACGCGGCGGAGATCGCCATCGAGCATCATCTCGGCATGACCTGCGACCCCATCGGCGGCCTGGTGCAGATCCCCTGCATCGAGCGCAACGCCTTCGGGGCCAACAAGGCCATCGCGGCGGCCTCGCTCGCCCTGTGCGGGGACGGAACGCATTACGTGTCCCTGGATCAGGTGATCGAGACCATGCGCCAGACCGGGGCGGACATGCAGTCGAAATACAAGGAAACGTCCCTCGGCGGCCTTGCAGTCAACGTGGCCGAGTGCTGAATGGGGCAAGACCCGCGACCTGAGCCTGACCACCCGTTTCCGAGCCTTGCCCGTTTCCAAGCCTTGCCCGTTTTCAAGCCTTCGATCCCGCCAGGGGCCAAACATGAAGCTCGACGATCCGCGCTATGTTCTGAAGTTCTCCTGCTACGACACGATCGGCATCGTGCACGCCATTTCCGGGTTCCTGACCCAGAACGGCTGCAACATCGTCACCAGCTCGCAGTTCGGCGACCGGGAGACCGAGCGGTTCTTCATGCGGGTGGCCTTCGCGCCCCTCGATCCCCGCACGCAGCTCTCGGCGCTCGCCGGCCTGTTCCGGCCCATCGCCGAGCGCTACGGCATGGACTGGAGCATGCACGACACCACCGCCCGGTCCAAGGTGCTGCTCATGGTGTCGCGGTTCGGGCACTGCCTCAACGACCTGCTCTACCGCCAGCGCATCGGCGCCCTGCACATGGACGTGGCGGGCATCGTGTCGAACCACCGGGACTTCGAGGACCTCGCGTTAAACCGCAACATCCCGTTCCACTACATGCCCGTCACCCGGGACAACAAGGCGGAGCAGGAGGCGCGGCTGCGGGACGTGATCGAGACCGCGGGCGTGGATCTGGTGGTGCTCGCCCGCTACATGCAGGTGCTCTCCGACGACATGTGCCAGTACCTGTCGGGCCGGGCCATCAACATCCACCACTCCTTCCTCCCGAGCTTCAAGGGCGCGGCGCCCTACACCCAGGCCTATACCCGCGGCGTCAAGCTCATCGGCGCCACCGCCCATTACATCACCCCGGAGCTGGACGAGGGCCCGATCATCGAGCAGGAGGTGCACCGGGTGAGCCACGAGCACTCCCCCGACGACCTGACCGCCATCGGCCGCGACGTGGAAAGCATGGCCCTCTCCCGGGCGGTCAAGTTCCACATCGAACACCGGGTGCTCCTGAACGGCAACAAGACGGTGGTGTTCCGCTGACGTGAGAACCCCTCTCCCATGTGGGAGAGGGGCAGGGGTGAGGACAGGACGGTTCTTCAGTAAAGCGCCGACGCTTCCGCTCACCCCCTGCTGTGCTCTGTTCGGAGAGGGCCTTCCCTCACCCCAACCCTCTCCCGCACGGGAGAGGGAGGTCTGTCACGCTTCCCGTGCCCTCTGGATCTTCCTTCGAGACGGCCACTCCGTGGCCTCCTCAGGACGAGGGCGGCGGGATGGGCCCGGAGCGCCGGATGTCGCCGCTTGCACAAAACGTGTCGCTCCCAGGCGAGTGCCGCCGGGCCGGACGACCAAGATGGGGCGTAACCGACTGCGCCCGGCCGCGGTCGACGTCAGCGAGACCAGGATGCTCCACGTTCCCCATACCCCGCTTCGCGCTCTCTTCAGCGGCCGCAGGCCCGGCTACAGCCTGGATGCGCCCTTCTACACCAGCCCCGAGGTGTTCGCGGCCGACATGGAGATCATCTTCGGCCGGCACTGGATCTATGTGGGGGTCGAGCCCGACGTGCCGGAGCCCGGCGACGCCATGGTGGTGGATATCGGCTCCACCTCGGTGGCCATC
>DATHAU010000637.1:0-8830 GCA_035296545.1 Microvirga sp. | reverse complement strand
GCGTCGACGATCCGAACATGCTCGGCGTGGATCACCGCCACCTCCTGCTCGCGGCTGATGTAAAGCCGCGAGATATGCAGGTGAAAGTGGAGATCCTCAAAGCTTTTCAGGGCGCCGCCGTTTTCGGCAGCCGCCATGATGGTGTTATGGAAGCGATCGTCCGCCTCGGTGAAGGCGCGGTGGCTCCGGTACTCCCGCGACGGCGGGTCGGCCATCATGGCGTTGACAGCCTCCCGGAGCGTCTTGAGGATCCCCGGCTTCAGGGGGCGCCGGGCGGCCTCGGCCGCCGCCCAGGGCTCGACGAGGCGGCGGAACGCATAGAGGTCCTCATAATAGCGCCGGTCGGGCAGGGCAGCGGTGGCAAAGCCGACGAAGGGCGCTGCGCTGACAAGCCCCTCGGCGACGAGCCGGGTCAGCGCTTCGCGGATCGGCGTCGAGCTGACCTCGAACTCGCGCACGAGGCGGTCGATGTTCAGCTTCTCCCCGGGCGCGTAGGCTTGATCCAGGATCCGCTCCTTGATGGCCTCGTAGACCTGGTCGCCAAGCACCACCCGCCCGATCTTCGTGGCCCTGTTCAATCGCGGCATCCTGCATCGTATATCGTGCACGATCTTAGCCCCGGCGGGACGGAAGTCAACCGGCTGGGCAAGGAGGAGCTGACCCTCGTGGGCACAATGCGGGACCGTGATCGTCCAGCCGGGCTTTCTACTGATGCCTACGACCGGCGCCGGCCTCGGGTTGAACGCCTCCGCCGGGGACCAGGCCGGGAGCGCATGGGCCCGCCGGTCAGACGGCCTGCCCGGGGGCCTTCGCAAGATAGCAGCCGCTGATGCGCCACGTTCCGTCGGGTTGCTGCTCCAAGGTGTAGATCGCCACCCAGTCCACCCCCTCCTGATCCTGGATCTGAACCGAGAGGCTCGTGCCGTCGGGAGTGTCCTTGAACTCACCGATGGTATAGCTGCGCGGGCGGTAGACCGGCGTATAGCCCTCCTTGACCATGGCCATGAAGCGGTCCTGCGATCCGAACCGGTTCTGGAGGGTGGGGCTCGCATAGGAATAGGCGCGCCCCGCGTCGTCCCGTTTGAACGCTTCGATCTGATCCTGGATGATGCCGCGAATGGTCGATCGGTCGGCGTCGGATGCGGCCAGGGTTTGTCCAAGGGCGCAGACCATGAAAACAGCGGCAAAGAGGGCACGCATGGCAAACCTCCAGGGTGATCGGCAACGACGGGCGAGGCCCGAGCATCATCCGTAAGCGGCGCGTCTCAGGAAACTACATCGAAAACGGCGACCGACGAACGGAAATTTCAAGAGCCGGCGAAGGCTTGGGCCCGGAAAGAGTGGCGCACGGCGCCAGACCGCCAGCGCTGCACCCAGGAAACCGTGGAGCTGCAGGTTCGGGTCAACCGCGGCTGCGGGAAAGCGGCTCGATGATGTTCGCAGGCCGGTGATCAGCAGTCCCCGACCGAGCCGCGGAGGATCAGCTCGGCCTTCATCTCGATGTGCCTCCTCGGGCTGTTGCGGTCGATGATGCGGCTCATGAGCAGATTCCATCCGGTTCGGGCCACGTCCGCAGTGGGCTGGCGCACGATGGACAGGGAGGGCTCGATGAGATCCGCCCATTCGGGCTCGTCGAAGCTGACGACGGACACCTGGGTCGGGCACCGGATGCCGAGGCTCTTCAGGGTTCGCATCGTCCACAGAGCCACCACGCTGTTGCTGGCGATGATCGCGGTCGGCGGATCGGCGCCGGTCAGCGTATCCGCCAGCCGCTGCGCGAGAACGGGCTCGCTTTCGCCGCGCTGGAGGATTTGCGTGGCGACCGGGACGGCCGCCTCCCGGGCGGTCTGCTCGAAGGTCTCGATGCGCTGCCGGGTGGTGACGAGCCCCGGATAACTGACCACATAGACGAGCCGCCGGTGTCCTCGATGCACCAGCGCCTTCACCACGTCGCGCATCGCAGCCCGGTTGTCGATGGTGACATAGTCGAAGCGGTCATCCTCCCAGAGGCGGTCGAGAATCACCGCGGGCGTGCCCGTGCCGGCAATCAGGTCGAAGGTCGTCTCCGGCTCGAGGCCCGGGATCATCAGGAGCCCGGCGATGCGATGGGACAGGAGGGCCCGCACCCGGTTCTGCTCCACGCTCGAGCTGTGGCGGCCGAGAACCTGCATGACCTCGTAGCCCTGGTCGGCCGCGATGTCTTCGACGGTGTCGATGAGCGCAGCGAAATAGGAGCTCGACGAATCCGGCACGCACAGGCCCACCACCCGCGAACGGCTTCGCCTCAGGCCCTGGGCGAGGCCGTTGGGCAGGTATCCCAGTTCCTGGATGGCGCGCACCACCTTGTCGCGGCGGGCCTCGCTGACCTCGCGGGATCCGTTGATGACGTTCGACACCGTTCCCGAGGAGACGCCCGCCCTGGCGGCCACGTCATGAATGGTGAGCTTCTGGTTCATCGCTTCCCGGGCCGTGTCGTGATGGAGCGCCGAAAACCGCTTGCCATGCGGAAACGGGCGGCTACTATTGAAACGTTTCAATCGGTACGCAGTTCTCGTTCCACTGGCAAGGGATGCTGGCACAATCCATGAAGATCCGACCATGAAGATCCGAAAAATTGAAACGTTCAAATTCTGGGTGGACTGGTGCAACTGGCTGTTCGTCCGCATCACCACGGACGAGGGCCTGGTCGGATGGGGCGAGGCCTCCCTCCATGGGGCGGTCGAATCGGTCGAGGCCGCCATCCATGAATATGGCCAGCACCTGATCGGCGAAGATCCCGCCGGGCCGGAGCGGCACTGGCACCGCCTCTACAATGCCTGGCGGTGGCGGGGCGGGGCGGTCTTCATGACCGCCATGAGCGCTCTCGACCTGGCCTTGTGGGATCTCGAGGGCAAGCGGCTCGGCGTCCCGGTGCACCGCCTGCTCGGCGGCGCCCATCGCACGGAGCTGCGGGTCTACGCCAGCCACTGGCTTTCGGGCGTGACCACCCCGGAGGCGGCCTATGACGGGGCGAAGGAGGCGGTGCGCCGCGGGTTCACGGCCTTCAAGTGCAACCCGGTCTCCTACCAGGGGCTGCGCGCCGGGGAGGCCCGGGAGATCCGCAAGGCTGCCGAGCTCATCGGCGCCGCGCGCGAGGCGGTCGGGCCGGACGTGGACATCTTCATCGAGTGCGGCGAACTCCTGTCGCCCCGAACGGCCGTCCTGCTCGACGAGGCGCTCGCGCCCTACCGGCCGGGGTGGTTCGAGGAGCCGATTCCCTTCGAGAACGCAAAGGCCATGGGTTTGTTGGCGCGGGACCTGCGTGTCCCTATCGCGACGGGGGAGCGGCTGCTCTCGCGCTATGAATACCGGCAGCTTCTGGAGGAGGGCGCCTGCAAGATCATCCAGCCCGACCTGATGCATGCGGGCGGGTTCACGGAGATCAGGCGCATCGCGTCCCTGGCCGACACCTATTACGTGCCCGTCGCCCCGCACAACCCCGGCGGCATGATCTGCACCGCCGCCGCCATGCATCTGGCGGCAGCCGTCCCGAACTTCTTCATCCTGGAGCAGATGGAGCCGCAGCGCGCATTCCGGGACCGCGCCTCGACGCATCCGATCCGCTTCGAGAACGGCTGCTTCATCCTTCCGGACGGCCCGGGGCTCGGCATCGAGCCGGATCTCGATGTTCTCAAGGAGATGAGCTTCAAGCCCCAGCCCCGGTCCGAGCGGCCCGGAGCCCTGTTCCAGTAACGGTTCAACGAAAAAGCCAAGGAGGAGACCAGATCATGAAGAAGGGACTTCTGAAGACGCTGCTTCGGAGCGCCACCCTGGCGGCAGGCGCCGTCATGGCCGCCGCCGCGTCGGCGCAACAGCCCGTCGTGCTGCAATGGCAGACCGCCAACCTCACCGAGAAGCAGTTCGAGCCCATCTGGAAGCAGATGATCGCGGAGTTCGAGGCGGCCAATCCCGGCATTAGGATCGAGCCCATTCCCGTCGCCCGCAAGGACCACTGGACCAAGTTCGTGACCGCGGCGCAGGCCCGCAAGGCGCCGTGCCTCGTCTCGGTGGATCTCACCACCGCGGCCTATAACGGCTATCTCATGCCCCTCGACAAGTTCTGGAAGGCGGAGCCGGACGCCTGGCGCAAGGCCTGGAGCGACGATGTCCTGGAGGGCGTGCGCTGGAAGGGAGAGCTTTACGGGGTGCCGATCTGGGGCGGCATCTACGGGGAGATCTACAACCGCGACCTCGTCAAGGCGGCCGGCCTCGACCCGGAGAAGCCGCCGGTCACCTGGGCGGAGTATTTCGACTGGGCGAAAAAGCTGAGCGGCAGCGACCGTTGGGCGACGGCCATCCTCGGGGGCAAGACCGACACGACCACGCGCGTGCTTCTCACCTGGATCTGGTCCAATGGCGGCGAAGCCTTCAACAAGGACATGACGGAATCGACCTTCGCCAAGGATCCGAAGAGCCTCGAGGCGATCAAGACCTATATCAACCTCGCCAGGAACGGGCTGGCTGCCCCGGGCGCGACGACGACCAACTACCTCGAGCAGACCAACATGTTCGCCCAGGGCAAGATTGCGACCATGCGCAACGCCTATTGGGCCGTTGCGAAGGTGGCCGGGGACAATCCCGCCATGGCCAACGCCATGTTCGCAGCGCCGGTGCCCAAGAACGCGAGCAACGCGCCGACGCTGGCCACCATGACGCCCACGAGCGTCTCCTCGAACTGCGAGCATCCCGAGGCGGCGTGGAAGTTCATCAAGTTCGAGGCGGAGCCGAAATGGTCCGTCATGCGGGCCAAGGTCGCCAACTGGATGCCCCTGCGCAGCGATCTTCTGGATCACCCTGAGATCAAGAGCGACCCGATGCTCAGCGCCTTCCTGGAGATGGGCCGCAACGCGCGAACCTATCCGCTGCCCCATCCCCTCTGGGCCGACATCGCGGCCGGCGACGTGGTCGATGCGGTGCAGAAGGCGCTTCTTGCTCCCGACCAGACCGAGGCGGTCTTCAAGGATCTGGACGTGAAGCTGACCAAGAAGCTCAACGACTTCTGATGGGGCGCGAACTCACGGCCTCCACGGCGCCGGACAGGGGGGCGTCCGGCGCCTCCAGGCGGGCAAGAGCGCCCGCCTGGACCGGCCAGGGGCTGCAATCGGAGCGGTGGTTCGGCTATCTGTTCATCGCCCCGGTCTTCGTGTTCCTGTGCCTCATCATCGTCTTCCCCCTGGGGCATGCGTTCTGGACCAGCCTGCACCGCACGCGGGGCCTGAACGCCACCTTCATCGGCTTCGGGAACTACGTTCGCGTCCTGGGCGACGAGGCCTTCTGGAACTCGTTCAAGGTCTCGCTGGCCTTCACGTCCACCTGCGTGGCCTTGCACATGACGCTGGGCCTCGCCCTCGCGCTGCTGCTCAACCGCATCACCTTCGCGCGGGTGGTGTGGCGGACCGCCTTCCTCATGCCCTGGATGATCGCACCCTCCATCGGCGCGACGATCTGGCTGTGGCTCCTCGAGCCGCAATTCGGCGTCGTGAACTACCTCTTCAACTCGGCGGGCCTGATCGAGGGTTATCGCGCCTGGCTGGGCGAGCCGGTCCTGGCCTTCTGGTCGGTGGTGGCCGTGGATGTCTGGCGCGGGGTTCCCTTCGTGATGCTGCTGCTCCTCGCCGGGCTTCAGACCATCCCGCAGGAGCAGTACGAAGCCGCGGCCCTCGACGGGGCCAATGCCGTGCAGGGCTTCCGGTATGTGACCCTGCCGAACCTGCGCTACCTGCTCATCGTCGCCTCGACCCTCGACATCATCAATACGATCCGGCATTTCGACATCATCGCCGTTCTCACGGGCGGCGGGCCGGTGGGCGCAACCGAGGTCCTGCCCGCGCTCATCTACAACACCGCATTCCGCGCCAACCGCTTCGGCGAGGCGGCGGCGGTCGGCGTCCTGCTGCTCGCAGCGGTGCTGATCTTCTCCGCGCTCTACTTCCGCATCACCCGTCCGACCCAGGAGCCCGGCCAATGACGCGGCCGGTCAGGCCCGGCGACCTCGCCGTCTGGATCGCGCTCGCCGTCTCGCTCGCGGTGGCGCTTTTTCCGATCTACTGGATGCTGAACACGTCGCTCAAGCCGAGCAGCGAAATCTTCCGGTCGCCGCCGAGCTTCGTCTCGGCGCAATGGTCGCTGGAGGCCTACGGGGAGATCTTCAGGACGCGCCCGATCGCGCGCTATCTCGTCAACAGCCTCATCGTCTCGGCGGGGGCGACGATCCTGTCCGTTGTTCTCGCGTCTCTTGCGGCCTATGGCTTCACGCGCTTCTTCATCCGCGGGGCGAACCTCTTCATCATCTTCCTGCTCTTCACCAAGATGCTGCCCGAGACCCTGCTCGTGGTGCCGTATTTCCAGCTGATGTCGACCCTCGGCCTCATCAACACCTATACCGCCCTCATCCTGGCCTATTCCTCCTTCGCCCTGCCGTTTTCGGTTTGGATGCTGATCGGATTCTTCAGGACGATCCCGCGCGAGATCGACGAGGCTGCGATCATCGACGGCGCATCGCGCCTCCAGGCCTTCTGGCGGGTCGTTCTGCCCCTGTCCCGGCCGGGGCTTGCGGCGGTTGCGCTCTTCACCTTCATCATCGCGTGGAATTCCTACGTGTGGGCGCTGGTCCTCACCACCAATCCGGACATGTTCGTCATGTCGGTGGGCGTCACCAATCTGGTCGGGGAGTACCGGGTGCAGTGGAACGAACTCATGGCGGCCTCGACGATCGGGGCGCTGCCGGTGATGATCCTCTACGCCTTTCTCAACCGCCACCTCGTCAGCGCCATCACGGCCGGGGCCGTGAAGGCGTGACGCACCCGGCAGGCGCTTGCGTCCGGGCTCCGTCGCCGGCGCAAGCCCGGCCTGGTTCGGCAGTCGTCGGACCGGCGATTCCGGCCTTCCTTGGAATCGTGTTCCGGCCGACACGCCGCAGGGCGGGAAAGAAGCGGGAACGCCGGCGTCGAGTAAGGTGAAGCGGGTGGCAGGAGGTCCCTCACGGGGAGCGCCTGCCTCGCCTGCGTCAGGCACGCGTTCACAGCCGGTGGCGCAACGCCAAATCGTCCCGCCGAAGCGGATTCGTAACCAAGTTTCAATGATTGGCCTGTAACTCAGGAATAGTTTCTGTACCCGAGTTGCCCATGCCTGCTGTCACCCGTCGTCTGTTCTGCACTGCCGCTGTTACGGCTACAGCCGGCGGCCTTTCCGGCTGCAACCGGTCCTTCAGCGGCTTTCCCTCCCTGGGCGGCCTGTTCGGAGCGTCGCGGTCGAGCCGCAGCGGGCGAACCATCGGCCGCCCGGACTACCGCGTGGCCTATGGCCCCGCCCAGGGCGAGCCGTATCCCCTGCCTGCTCTGAGCTACACCCGGATCAATCCAGCCTTCCTGCGCCAGGACGTGGTTTATCTGGGGCCGGAAGAGCCGGGCTCCATCGTGGTCGATCCGCAGGCCCGCCAGTTGTTCTTCGTGCAGTCGGAGGGCCGGGCCACCCGCTACGGCGTCGGGGTCGGACGGGCGGGATTCGGGTGGTCCGGGGTCGCCCAGATCAACATGAAGCGCGCCTGGCCCGACTGGATCCCGCCTCAGGAGATGGTGGCGCGGGAGCCGGCCATCCGGTCGCAGCTCGTCATGACCGAGCGCGGCCTGGGCGTTCCCGGCGGCCCGGACAGCCCGTTGGGCGCGCGCGCCATGTATCTGTTCGCCCGCGGGGGCGACACGGGCTACCGCATTCACGGGACCACGGAGCCGGAGACCATCGGCACGCGCATCTCCTCCGGCTGCATCCGCCTGATCAATCAGGACATCATCCATCTTTATGCCCGCGCCACGGAAGGCACCCGAGTCATCGTGCTGGCTTGAAGAGGCCTCTCATCGGGTCCGTCATGCATCGAAGTCCTCGGGAGCCCCTTGCTGCTTCTCCCGGATCTGACTTTGCCGAAGGCTGCTCCCTTCCCGGGTCCTCCTGCTGAGGGCTCAGGTGACGCCGAGCACGAGAACCTGGGCGAGGCCCGTTTGCGCCACGACGACGCGAAACCCGAACCGGTCCGGGTCCCGCACGTGCAGCGCCACCGCCGGGCGGGTTCCGATGGGTCTTGATGGTCGGCCAACGACCCGAGCGGCGGAGCTCCTCGTGGCGCTTGCTACAATATCCCGCGCCCTGGAAGCAGCCGAGAGCCCGCTCCCCGTTCGAGCTTTGCTTATGCGGGCGTTCGGGCTAAGGTGAGGAGGCTTGTTCCGGCGCGGCGAACCCATCCCGTCGCAGCCACGCCTTGTGTGCACGGTCTCACGGGGAGCGTTCGGGATAGACGACCAGATCGCGGAAAGGCTCGGATTTGAGCGCCGCCCGTCTCTGCCATGCGCCCCTCTACTCTCCAGCAGGGGGATACGCCGTTGCTCATGCCTGAAAAAGCGGCCGGGGAGCATGTTTCCAGCCTCACCGCGTCGCGACGCACGATCCTGGCGGGACCCGCCGGAGCAGCATCTTCGATCCTCGGACTCCCCCCTTGCCGGCGTCAAGTCAGGCGGCAGCGCAGACCTCCTCCGCAACCTCTCAGAAGGGCCAGACCATGAGCACGTTCACGACGAAGGACGGCACGCAGCTCTACTTCAAGGACTGGGGCCAGGGACAGCCGGTCGTGTTCAGTCACGGCTGGCCGCTCACCGCCGACGCCTGGGAGGACCAGATGTTCTTCCTGGCCAGCAACGGCTATCGCGCCATCGGCCATGACCGCCGCGGCCACGGCCGCTCCGCGCAGACCTGGCACGGCAACGACCTCGACACCTATGCGGACGATCTCGCGGAGCTGGTG
>DATHAU010000636.1:0-2848 GCA_035296545.1 Microvirga sp. | reverse complement strand
AGAACCGCGATGCGCCGCCCGCCTGCGTTCTCCAGGAGGTGGCGCACCAGGGTGGTCTTCCCGGCGCCGAGGAAGCCGGTCACGATGGTGCAGGGGATCTTGGCCAGATCACTCATGGATTTCAAGCCTTTGGAACGGAGTCTTCGCTCAATATGGGAGGAATGCGGGCGACCACGCCCTTGCGGAAGGCCTCGGGGCGCTCGCGCCAGGGCACGAGGCCGTCCGCCGTGGCCGCGTAGCGCCGCAGCCCGTCCAGGATGGTCTCCACGGAGATCTCGGGATCGAGATCGCCGTAGATGTAGGTCCAGCGGCCGGGGCCCGACACTGCGATGGTGCAGGGGCGCTTGCACACGGAGAGGCACTCGACCGCTTCCACGCGCACAGTCGGCGCATCGTCTCCGGCGAGCGCCTCCGTCAGGGCCCGGTGGAGGATCGCGCCGGGCCTGAGCGCCTTGTCGTCCGGTCCACCGGCCTGACGGCAGGTGACGCAGACATGCAGGCAGATCTCCTGCGGGGAAGCGGTCATGGCGGGGCTGTCCGGTCTCAGGCGAGATCTGGCAGGGACAGGGCCAAGGCGGCGACGCCGGTGGCCGCAACCGCGAGACCCGCCGCGCGCAGGCGCAGCGCCGGGGCCAGGAACGAACCCGACGAGAGGCGGCGGGCCGCGAAGGCGATGCCGGTGGCGAGCGCCACCTGGATGGCGGCGAGGCCGGCCAGATAGGCGACGATCGGGGCGGCCTCGGCACCGACGACCGCCTCGCCGAGGGCATAGCCGTGCATGGCTCCGCCGGCCGCAAACAGCAGCGCCACCGCCCCATAGGGCAGGGTGGTGCGAACGGACGCCGCAAGGCCGATGGCGACGACGCTCAGGGCGACGAGAACCTCCGTCGCGGGCAGACCGGCGCCCGCCAGATGGAGGCCGACGCCTGCCGCCATGGCGACGATCCAGAAGGCCGGAAGGGTGAGGCCGCGGGCGAAGCGGGAGGACACGAGGCCGATCCCCACGAGAGCCGCGAGGTGGTCGAGGCCGATCACCGGATGCCCGAGGCCCGACAGCAATCCCTGGACGAAGGTGGCCGGCGTCGCGCCCCCCATGGGATGGTGCGCCAGGGCCGGGGTTGCGGCCACGAGGCCGCCGAGAGCCACGGCAAGGAGGGTCTTGGGAAGGGCGGGCAGGGGCATGGTTCTCTCCGTCGGAGGACACAAGGTCGGTTGAGCTTCCAACGGACGGAACCGGGCGACGAAGGATCGCCCGACCACAGTCGCCACCGGAACACCCCGTCCGACGGACCCGACAGAAGCGGCGATGACGGCAGGTCTCCTGGCTCGCGGGTCGATGCCTCTCGCCACCGCCTTCCCGGGGCATGGCCCAGTGGCATTTGGAGCGAAGGCTCGCCGCTTACAGTTGCGGGGGCAGCCGCGGTGTCTCACCGCATTCCCTTTTCACCCCGTCGCCGGGGCACCGTCCCTTTCATGCTTATCGGGCCGGTGGGGATCTTTCAAGCCTGGGCGCCGGAAATCGGCCGCCTTGAAATCCCGCCGGGGGCTGTCATGGTGCAGCCGTCCCGGAGCGGCGGACGATTTATCGGAAGCGTCCCCTGCTCCGGGTCTTGTTGCGCCGCATCGTGTTATTTCGCAAAAACCGCTACCCGCTCTTGCGCGCGATGCTCCAGATGAGGCAGGCCCCGATGAGTCCCGAGGAAGACGCGCGCCACCGCGCCAAGATGATCAAGCGCAAGGAGGTGCAGGACCGGGAGGTCGCCTCGAAAACCGTCGAGAAGGGGCTTCTCATGGTCCATACGGGGCCCGGCAAGGGCAAGTCCACCGCCGCCTTCGGGCTGATGCTGCGGGCGCTGGGCCGGGGCTACCGGGTGGGCGTGGTGCAGTTCATCAAGGGCGCCTGGGAGACCGGCGAGCGCCTGGCGCTGGACCGCTTCGCCGATCAGGTGGAGTGGCACACCATGGGCGAGGGGTTCACCTGGGAAACCCAGGACCGGACCCGCGACGTGGCGGCGGCCGGGCGGGCCTGGGACAAGGCCCGGGAGATGATGGCCCGCGAGGACATCCGCCTCCTGATCCTGGACGAGGTCAACATCGCCCTTCGCTACGAATACCTGCCGCTCCAGGAGGTGGTGGAAACCCTGCGGCGGCGCCGGCCCGGCCTCCACGTGGTGGCGACCGGACGCAACGCCAAGCCGGAGCTGATCGAGGCCGCCGATCTCGTCACCGAGATGAGCCTGGTGAAGCACCATTTCGCCGCAGGCGTGAAGGCCCAGGAAGGCATCGAGTTCTAGATGCGCGCGCTCATGGTGCAGGGCACCGGCTCCAATGTGGGCAAGTCCCTTCTGGTGGCGGGCCTGTGCCGGCTGTTCGCCCGCAGGGGGCTGACGGTGCGCCCGTTCAAGCCGCAGAACATGTCCAACAACGCCGCCGTCACGGCGGACGGGGGCGAGATCGGCCGGGCGCAGGCGCTCCAGGCCCGCGCCGCGGGCGTGGCGCCCAGCGTGCACATGAACCCGGTGCTGCTCAAGCCCCAGAGCGAGACCGGCTCCCAGGTGGTGGTGCAGGGCCGCATGGCCGGCACGGCGCGGGCGCGGGAGTACCAGGCCTGGAAGCCCCGCCTCCTGGAGGCGGTTCTCGACAGCTTCGGGCGGCTCTCGGCGGAAGCGGATCTGGTTCTCGTGGAGGGCGCGGGCTCGGCCTCGGAGGTCAATCTCCGGGAGAACGACATCGCCAATATGGGCTTCGCCCGCGCGGCGGGGGTTCCGGTGGTGCTCGTGGGCGACATCGACCGGGGCGGGGTCATCGCCAGCCTCGTGGGCACCGGGGCGGTGCTCGATCCCGCCGA
>DATHAU010000635.1:0-4000 GCA_035296545.1 Microvirga sp. | reverse complement strand
CAGGTGTCGAGATCCTGGAAGCGGGTGCTGGAATGTTCTGTGGCCATGGCCTTATCTTTCTTGCAGACCAGTATAGGTCCAGTGGGTGGCCTCAGCAATGGATCCGGCGGGCTCGGGAGGGGCGGGACGCCGCCATTTCGTCGGCATCCTTAAGATCGCGCGCGCCCCTCGGACAACGCGATCACCCGCTCGCCCGTTTCACGCCGCAGGGCGAGAATGCCGCTGTCCTTGTGGCGGCTCGGGTGCACCCGGTTGGTCAGCAGCGACCAGGCCAGGCCCCGTTCCCCATCGAGCCACAATCCGGTTCCGGTGAAACCCGTGTGGCCGATGGCGTTGGCAGAGCAGGCATTGCCCCCATGCCAACCGGGATGGAAGGCCTCCCAACCGACGGTTCTGGTCTCCGATTCGCGGGTTTGGATGACCTTTAGCGACTCAGCCGACAGGGCGGAGCCGTCGAGGAGCGAAGCGGCGAAGTCGAGCACCCCGTCGACGGTGCCGAACAGGCCCGCATGGCCCGACGCGCCGCCGAGCGCGAAGGCGTTCTCGTCATGCACCTCGCCGCGGATGACGCGCCCCCGCCAGGTGCAGCGCTCCGTGGCCGCGCAGAGGCGCGGGTCGGGACGGAAGGAGAGGCGCGGCGGCAGGGGTTGATCGATCAGCGCCCGTCCGGTGAGGCGCTCGATGGCGATGCCGAGCAGCATGAAGTTGATGTCGGAATAGACCGGCGGCCCGCTGCGCCACACCCGCTGCAGGATGAAGGCCCGCAGGGTGTCCGGGTCCTGCCCGTAGGTGTAGAGCGGCTCGACCCCGGGCAGGTGGGTCTGATGGGCGAGGCATGCCCGGAAGGTGAGACGCCGCTCGGCGGCGTTCATGTCGTATTGGCGCAGATCCGGAATGGCCTCCGTCAGCGGATCGTCGAGGGCGATCCGCCCCTCCTCCACCAGGCGCAGGATGCGGGTGGTGGTGAAGATCACCTTGGTGAGCGAGGCGAGGTCGAACCAGGTGTCCCGGGACAGGGGCTCGCGCTCCGGCTCGACCTGCGCCAGGCCCGCCCCGTGAACGGCGCGCCTGCCGTCGGCGGTGACGATGCCCAGAACCGCGCCCGGAACATGGCCGCCCGCGATGGAAGCAGCGGCGGGCGCGAAGGCCTGTTCGATCCAATCGGCAGGGGACATGGGAGCCTTACGCCGCGCGATGCAGTTCGCCGCCCGGCATGGGGCGGGGCACCCCCGTGGTGGTGGGAAGGCTGAGCGGCAGGCCGAGGGTGGATCGCACGGCGAGGTAGCCGAAGGCCTGCGCCTCGAGGAAATCCCCGTCCCAGCCGACGGCCTCCACCGGATCGACGGCGACTCCCAGGCGCTCGCGCAGGCGCCTCATGAAATGGGCGTTGCGCCGCCCGCCGCCGGTGACCAGCCAGCGCTGGGGCGCCTGCGGAACATGCCGGAGGGAGGCCGCGACCGATTCGACCGTGAACTCGGCCAGGGTGGCCGCCCCGTCCGCATCGGGGAGAGCCTCCACGCCTTTCGCCCTCGCATGGAAATCCTGGCGGTCGAGGGATTTCGGGGCGGGGCGGTCGAAGAAGGGATTGGTCATGAACTCCGCCACGAGGGCCGGGTCCGCCTGGCCCGAGGCGGCGAGCCCTCCGTTCTCGTCGAAGCCCAGGCCCCGGCGGCGCAGGACGAAGTCGTCGAGAAGGGCGCTCGCCGGCCCCGTGTCGAAGGCGATCACCACATCGCCGCCGATATAGGTGACGTTGCCGACGCCGCCGAGATTGAGGATCATCACGGGCTGGGCGATCCGGCTCGCCAGGGCGCGGTGATAGAGCGGCACGAAGGGCGCGCCTTCGCCGCCCGAGGCCACGTCCGCGTGGCGGAACCGGTCCACCGTGTCGATGCCCAGCGCCTCGGCCACCCGGGAGCCCTGGCCGAGCTGGCGGGTGAAGCGGGCCTCCGGCCGGTGATAGACCGTCTGCCCATGAAAGCCGATGAGGCTCACGCCCTCGGCCGCCACGCCGGCCTCTTCCATGAAGCGCCGGATGGCGCCGATATGGGCCTCCGTCACCTCCTGGTCGAGGTCGCCGAGCGGCTCCGACTGGGCCCGCGCCGGCTCGGCGATGAGGCCCTGGAGGCGCCTGCGGAGATCCTCCGGGTAGGGGAAGGTCCGCCCCGGCCCCGGCGTGACGACGGCGTCGCCGTCCGTTTCCACCATGGACACGTCGATGCCGTCCATGGACGTCCCGCTGATGACGCCGATCGCTTTGACGGGCACGGGCTGCGGCATCGATTCCTCCCAGAATTCCTGTAACGGCGCGGACCATAGCACAGGCGGCGGAACGGTCTAGAGTGGTCTGATATTGGACCATGACAGGTGCGCTGCGATGGCCTATAAAATGCCGCAAGCTTTCCAAGGGAGAAAACACGCATGTTCAGGCTAGCACTGCGCGGCGCGCTCGGCGCAGGTTTCATGGCGGCGGCGATGGCGTCCGCCTCGGCCCAGGTTCTCGAGATCGGGGCGGATCAGGGCCCCACCGGCCTCGACCCGCACCTCATCACGGCCTTTCCCAGCTTCATGGTGGTGAACGGCAACATCTACGAGGGCCTGACCCATGTGGACAAGGACCTGAAGGTCAATCCCGGCCTCGCCGAGTCCTGGACCGTCGCGCCGGACGGCAAGACCTACACCTTCAAGCTGCGGGCCAACGTGAAATTCCACGACGGCTCCGCCATGGAGGCGGAGGACGTGGTGTCCTCGATCAAGCGGGTGCAGAGCAAGGACATCGCCTCGCCCCTGGCAAGCCGCCTCTCGGCCGTCGAGAGCGCCAGCGCGGTCGATCCGCAGACCGTGGAGCTGAAGCTGAAGGAGCCGTCCGCCGCCCTCCTGTCCTCGCTTGCCACCATCGCCATCGTGCCCAGCGCCATGGAGGCCAACAAGGACGCCCTGCAGAAGACGCCGGTGGGCACGGGCCCGTTCAAGTTCCAGGAATGGCAGCCCAACGGCTACATCCTGCTCGCCCGGAACGAGGCCTATTGGGAGAAGGGTCTGCCGAAGCTCGCGGGCCTCAAGTTCAACATCGTGCCCGAATCGGCCACCCGCCAGGTCGGCCTCTCCAACGGCCAATATGCGCTCCTGCCGAACACCGACGCGGCCACCGCTCTCCAGCTCAAGGGCAGGCCGAACGTGAAGCTCGCCGAGACGCTCGACCTCGCCTATACGCTCATCGGCATGAACGTGTCGAAGCCGCCCTTCGACAATGCCAAGGTGCGCGAAGCCCTCAACTACGCCATCAACCGCAAGGAGATCGTGGACGCGGCGCTCTTCGGCGCCGGCGTGCCGGGCGGCCCCCTCTCCCCGGCGCTCAAGTCCTGGGCGCTCGATACCAAGGAGTTCGCCTGTTACTCCCATGACCCGGCCAAGGCGCAGGCGCTGCTGAAGGAGGCAGGCGTCGCCACGCCGGTTGCGGTGACCATGAACGTCCTGCCGCGCCAGGACATCAAGGACATCGCCCAGGTGGTGCAGGAGCAGCTCAACAAGGCGGGGTTCAAGGTCGAGCTGAAGAACCAGGAGCAGGGCCAGTTCATCCAGGATTGGCGCAACAGCAACTTCGACCTGTTCGCCTCCATCAATGCGGGCAATCCCGATCCGGACGAGTATTTCTACCGCACCTTCCGCACGGGCGGCTCCACCAACGTGTTCAAGTACACGGACCAGGAGATCGACGGCCTCCTCGATCAGGCCCGCACTACCCAGGACCAGGCCGCCCGCAAGACGGCCTATGACAAGGTGCAGAAGAAGCTCGCCTGCTCGGGTCCCGTGGCGCACCTGACCTACGGCACCCTGTTCTCCGCCATGCGCGACAAGGTGCAGGGCTACGAGGTCATGCCGAACCGCTCGCTCTCCACCTTGCGCGGCGCGAGCTTCTGAGCCGACATCACTGCTCCGACGCCGCTCGCGGCGTCGGAGTTTTCCGTGAAGCGAAGCCTTTGACCCCATGAACCGCGTC
>DATHAU010000634.1:0-1623 GCA_035296545.1 Microvirga sp. | reverse complement strand
GGATGGCGTCAGGACGGTTCAGCTCGATTTCGGCGATGCGGTCGCCCTGCAGAATGCCCTGAAGGGCCATTACGCGGTTCTGAGCGCTGCGCCCTATCACCTGACCGGCCACGTGGCCCAGGCGGCGCGCCTTGCAAGCGTGAATTATTTCGACCTTACCGAGGACGTCGCCACCACCCGCATGGTCAAGGAGCTGGCGGAAGGAGCCTCCAGCGCCTTCATCCCGCAATGCGGCCTCGCGCCCGGCTTCATCTCCATCGTGGCCCACGACATCGCCAGCCGCTTCGACACCCTCGACACGGTGCGCCTGCGGGTCGGCGCCCTGCCGCAATATCCCTCCAACGCCCTGTCCTACAACCTCACCTGGAGCACGGACGGGGTCATCAACGAGTATATCGAGCGCTGCGAGGCGGTGGTGGACGGCAAGCTCCGCGAGGTTCCGGCCATGGAGGAGCTGGAGGAGTTCTCCCTGGACGGCACCCGCTACGAGGCCTTCAACACCTCGGGCGGCCTCGGCACCCTGTGCGAGACCCTGGAAGGCAAGGTGCGCAACCTCAACTACAAGACCATCCGCTACCCGGGCCACTGCGCCCTGATGCGGGTTCTGCTCAACGACCTGCGCCTGCGCCATCGCCGGGAGGTTCTCAAGGACATCCTCGAGAACGCGGTTCCGGCCACCATGCAGGACATGGTCATCGTGTTCGTCACCGTGACCGGCGAGCGCGGCGGCCGCTACGTCCAGGAGACCTATGCCCGCAGCATCTACGGCCAGAAGGTGGCCGGCACCCCGCGCACCGCGATCCAGGTGACCACCGCCGCCGGCATCTGCGCCATGCTCGACCTGCTGGTGGCGGGCAGGCTGCCGCAGCAGGGCTTCGTCCGGCAGGAGGAGATCGGCCTCGACGCCTTCCTGGCCAACCGCTTCGGCCGGGTTTACGCGGGCGAGCGCCTGGACGACGCCAGCGAGCCGGCCGTCAGGAACATCCGCCTGGACGCGGTGGCCTGACCGCCCGGATTGTTTCCGACGGCGCATGACCTTATGTGGGAATAGAGGTTCCCATCCTGGCCGGTGATGCTTTAAGGACGGTGGCGCAAGGGCCGCCGTCGTGCCTGTTCAACGACGCGCGAGGGCGGCGGGCTTGAGGGAAAGCCCCTTCCGCTTTCCTTCCGCTTTTCTTGGGAGATCGAAGACATGTCCGCCCGCGACCAAGCCGTTCTGAAATCCGTTCCCTCCGCCCCCGCCGGCGTGGCGGACGAGGCCCGCGCCATCCTGTCCCGCCTCGGCGTTCCGGAGAGGGCCTTCGCCCCCACGGGCCGGGCCGCCCTCTCGCCCATCACCGGCGAGGTGATCGTCCATGTGCGCGAGACCACCCCCGACGAGGCCAAGGCCGCCATCGCCCGGGCCGATGCCGCCTTCAGGGCCTGGCGGAACATCCCGGCTCCCAGGCGCGGCGAGTTCGTGCGCCTGATCGGCGAGGAGCTTCGCGCCGCCAAGGAGGACCTGGGCCGCCTGGTGACCCTGGAGGCGGGCAAGATCGTGTCCGAGGGCCTCGGCGAGGTTCAGGAGATGATCGACATCTGCGATTACGCGGTGGGCCTCTCCCGCCAGCTCTACGGCCTCAC
>DATHAU010000633.1:0-5863 GCA_035296545.1 Microvirga sp. | reverse complement strand
CGTGCAGGATGAGGCGCTCTCTTCCCTCCCCCTTGCGGGGAGGGATCGAGGGTGGGGGTCGCAGGGTCAAAGCTGTGCCTACCGAGAGAGAAGCTCGCAGGCCGATACAGCGCCTAACCTGCTGATCGCCTCATCCAGCCGCACCACCCCCACCCCTAACCCCTCCCCGCAAGGGGGAGGGGACAGCGCGCTCTATCTCGACTGCCGCTGCCGGCCGGTGGTGCGGCTCCTGCCGCGCCGACGCCGGGGCTGCCTGCGGGGTTGGAAGGCTCGGCGGGCTTTCGCCTTTTGCGGGCAGCCCTTACGGCTTGGCGATGACCTCGATGTCCCGGTCCAGGCCGCTCTCGACCCGGAATTCCTTGGTGTGGACCTTGCCCTCGTGGCGGGCGATCAGCACGTATTCGCCCTCCGCCAGGGTGACCGACGGAAAGGCTCCGATGGCCTCGCGGATCACGTCGCCGCCCGGGGTGAGCACGCTGAAGGCGGTGCCCGCGATGGCCTCTCCGCCCGCCGACCCCACCAGCTTGAGGGTGACGGTGGCGGCGCGGTGGTTGAGGGTCGCTTCCGTCACCCGTCCGGATTCCACCTTGAGATCGCTGCGCATGATGGCGTTGGCGTCGCCATAGGTGGAGACCACGTGGTAGGTGCCCTCGGGCAGGCGGATCATGTCGTCGGCCTTGGCGTTGGCCACCACGAGCCGGCCCTCGGAGTTCTGCGGTTCGGGCACATAGACCGAGAAGGAGACGCGGTTCGCCGGAATCGGGCTGTCGCCCACGGCCCCCTTCAGCCGGAGAGCTCCCGCGCTGATGGTCAGGCGCTCGTTCAGGTTTCCGGTCTGCACGCTGATGCGCTTGGACGCGCTGGCGAAGCCGTAGGCCACGTGCACGATGTAGTTGCCGGGCGCGAGGGTGAAGTTGGGAGTCGGGCTGCTGGCCCCGCCGATGATGGCGGGCTGGGTGGTGTCGCCGCGATCCTCCAGGATCCGCCAGACGAGCCCGGACCGGATCGGCAGGTTGCTCTCGGCGAAGGCCGCGCTGGCGTTCAGCATGACCTGTCCCGTGGCGATGGGCGGCGGGCTCTGGGACAGGGTGGGCACGGAGGAGTTCTGCGCCGCCGCCGGGAAGGCGAGCAGGGCGAGCAGGCTCAAGGCTGAAAAAGGCTTCGGGAGCGGCATCGTCAATCGAGTGAAGGCCTGGTCAGGATCGGGGTGGCGACGGCTGTCCTGATCGGCTCCTCCTTGCTGTCCACCAGATCCGAGGCGGCCGCAACCAGATTTTCGATCGACATGGGGCGGAAGTGGAACTCGACCCGGTGCCGCCCGGCCGGAACCTCGACGCCGCGGAACAGCAGATTGGCGCGCAGGATCGGGCGCCGCTCCCCGTCCACCGTGGCCTCCCAGCCGGGATAATGGATGTCGTGCAGCACGAGCACGCCCGCCTCGCTGCTCTCCACCTCGATGGCCACCGAGTTGCGCCCGTAGCTGACGATGCGGGCCTCGCTCTTCGGGGCTGCGCCGCCCGTCCCGGCCGGCGCATAACGCCCCTTGAGCAAGGGCATGCTCCCGTCGTCGATCAGCGCCTCGGTCCGGCGGTCGAACTCGGGCAACCCGTCCTGGTCGAGGGCGGCGTCGGAATCCACCGCGCTCACCCGATGCGCCACATAGGCCCGGGGACCCGCCTCGTTGAGGCGGTAGACCCACATCCGGCCGGTTCCATAGACCACCTCGGCCCCGGTCAGGCGCGGGAAGTGGCGCGGCAGCTTCTCCAGGGGCCGGTCGAGGACGAGGTATTCGAGGCCGAGCAGGCCTGCCAGCCCGCAGCGATAGCCCCGGAAGGTGGTGGGGAACTGGCGCAGATTGGGATCTTCCGCGTTCTCGCCCGGACCCACGGCCCGCTCGTAATCGGCCAGCCGCAGGGGGTTGTAGCCGATGATGTCCTCGATCTCGAGCACCATGGAGGCGTTCTGCCAGGCGCCGCGCAGGCCGAGGATCTCGACCCGGGGATACTCGCCCTTGCCGTGACGCTCCGCCAGTTCCCGCTTGAGGATCTGGAGCCCCTGCAACTGCTCCGGGGGAAGCTCGGTGAAGACCGCATAGCGCCCGGCGGGCTCCGCGTTGAGGGCCGAGGCCGCATGGCGGCCGACCAGCTCCGCGCCCGTCAGGCCGACCAGGACCAGCGCCGCGGCCTCGCGCCAGCGGCCGCTCGCCCGCATCAGCAGGGCCATCGCCGCCGCGGCGGCGAACAGCGCCGCCGCGACCTCGGTCATGGCGGAGGCCATGTGACCGCCCCGCACCGCGAAGGCGAGGGCGCTGGAGATCGCCGCAACGACGAGCCCGATGGCCGCCAGGGGCAGGACAACGTGGAGCCTGCCGAGGGCGGCCCGGCTCCAGCCCGGCAGCCCGTCCGTCACGTAGCGGTGCGCCAGATAGCCCACGGCGAAGGACAGGGCGATGTTGACCAGGAAGGTCGCGTCCGCGGGCCTGCGGTAGAGGTTCACGCCGGGCACGTGGTCGAAGATCAGCTCGAAGCCGGGGGTGTAGCGCCCCAGGGCGTAGAGGACGGCCACGATGCCGAGGCCTAAGAAGAACCGGAACTCGCGCGCGAAGAGGCGGCCCCCCGCGACGCCGTGCCAGACGAGCAGGAGGGCCGGAAGCGTGCCGATGAAGAGGTAGTTCGTGGCCCGGTCGGTCCAGGTTCCCTCGGACAGGCTGTGCCAGTCGGGACCCCAGTAATCATAGGTCCAGCGCAGGGAGCCGAAGATGTTGCCGAACAGGATCGTCGCCAGGCTCTCCGGGGGCAGGGAGCCCATGGCGGCCACGCCGAAGCCGAAGGAGGGGCGGGACGAGGTGGCGAGGAGCTGCATGGTCAGGACGACCGGCACCGCCAGCAGGGCCCCGCCGACCAGCGCCATGGAGGCCAGGATCCCGAGCCGCGACCTGAGATAGGCCAGGGACTGCGGCGCGGACCAGATGCGGTGAACGGCCGCCGCGATCAGGGTCAGGGCGCACAGGAAGGCCACCTGGTCCCGCCCGATGGTCATGACGGCGGCCGTGACGGCGAACAGCACCCCGAAACCGTAGGAGCGCCGGTCCAGGGCCTCCTCCAGCAGCAGCAGGGCCAGGGGGAAGAAGCCGTAGCTCAGGATCATGCCCGTATGCTGGAGGCGCGCGGTGGCGGAGCCGCCCAGCATGAACACGATGGCGGCCGCCACCGCTCCCCACGAGTGCCAGCCCCGCCGCCGGAACAGGGGCACGAAGGCCAGGGCTCCCGGCAGGAAATGGGCGAAGACCACCGCGTCGAAGAGCTGCATGGAGGGCTCGGGCGCGAGCCAGCCGAACAGCAGCATGGTGGGGGTGAACAGGAGGGACTGGGGATCGGCCGCCGAGGGGTGGCCGCCGAAATGGTAGGGGTTCCAGAGCGGCAGCTCCCCGTGGGCGAGGGCGGCTCCCAGGTAGCGCAGGGTCGGGTAGAACTGGTTCTTCGAATCCCACGGCACCACCGCGCCGGTCAGCGGCCACACGGCCGCGGCCACGGCCCAGGCGGCCAGGATCAGGCCGAGCGCCAGAAGCGTCCTCTGCCGCGACCACGCTTGGGTGGGGATCGGGCCGTTCAACTCGAAAATGGATGTACGCATGACCTTCAAGGCGACGCTTTGCCGGCCGACTTCGGGCGATCCCGACCATGCAGCCGGAGAGGCCGGCATGCCCTGGGGCTCGCCACGGGTTGGAAACCTGCTTGGCGTATGACCGCGCTCCCCCTATACATCCGTTGCTGTTTCTCTCGACGCAACGGCTTTGTTGTTGGACGCCCGCGCTTCCTCAAGCGCACCAAGACGGCGAGACGGTGGCAAAGCCGCCGCTTTCCCTCGTCGGCAGCCCGCGCGAGCGTTCAGCTTCATTGTTTCACACTATCCACGCCGAATGAAGGTCCCATGAACGAAAGCCTTTCCCGCCTCCAGCAGCGACGTTCCGTCCCCCCGCGCTGGCTCGGGGAGCCGGGCCCGGGCCCGGACGAGATCGGCGTCATGCTCACCGTGGCGGCCCGGGTGCCGGACCACGGCAAGCTCGCGCCCTGGCGCTTCATCCTCATCGAGGGCGAGGCGCGGCGCCGGTTGGGCGAGGTTCTGGCCAAAGCCTTCCAGGCCGACCACCCGGGGGCGGCCGCAGACCAGATTGCCGCAGAGCGCGACCGATTCACATGGGCTCCCCTGGTGGTGGCCGTGGTTTCCCGGGTTACCCCCCATGTGAAGATCCCGGATTGGGAACAGGTCCTCTCGGCGGGAGCGGTCTGCATGAACCTCCTGAACGCCGCCACGGCGCTCGGCTACGGCGCGTCCTGGCTCACGGGCTGGGCCGCCTTCGACCGCCGGGTCCTCGATGCCCTGGGGCTGAAGCCCGGCGAGCGCATCGCCGGGTTCATCCATATGGGCACCGCCACCGAGACCCCCTCCGACCGGGACCGGCCGGACCTCGCCAGCATCGTCACCCGGTTCTAGGCCGATGTTCTACGAAACCGCCGCCAACGCCCACGGCCTGCCGCACGATCCCTTCAAGGCCATCGTCACGCCCCGGCCCATCGGCTGGATCACCGCGATGAGCGCCAGGGGCGAGGTGAACCTCTCGCCCTATTCCTTCTTCAACGCGGTTTCCGAGCGCCCGCCCATGGTGGCCTTCTCGTCCGCAGGCCGGAAGGACGCGGTCACCTTCATCGAGGAGACGGGGGAGTTCGTGTGCAATCTCGCCACCTACGACCTGAGGGAGCAGATGAACGCCACCTCGGCGGTCCTGCCCCGCGGGGTGAACGAGATGGACCATGCGGGGCTGGAGGCCGCGCCCTCGCGCCTCGTCAGGCCGCCGCGGGTGGCGGGGGCCCCGGCCGCCCTGGAATGCCGGTGGCTGCAGACGGTGCCGCTCAACCCCCTGGGCGGGGGCGACCCGTCCTATCATCTGGTGATCGGGCAGGTGGTCGGCATCCATATCGACGACCGCTTCATCGTGAACGGCCTGGTCGATACGGCCGCCATGCGCCCCATCGCCCGCTCCGGCTACCGGGATTATTTCGTGGCGACGCCGGAAACGAAATTCTCGATCACGCGGCCCGGGACCTAGCGGCTGAAGTCGGCAATGGCACGAAACGCGACATTCGATGGCGAAGGGCGCGGGAGCCGCTGGAGAACAGCGGTCTGGGGCGCGGCTGCGCTCCTGCTGCTGCTCCCCCTCGTGGCGATGCAGGTCACGGACGAGATGGACTGGGACCTGACCGATTTCGTCATCTTCGGCGCCGTGCTGGCCGGCGCGGGCGGCGCCTACGAGCTGGCGGCGAGGCGGACGGGAAGTCGCGCCTACCGGGCCGCCGCCGGCCTTGCGCTTGCGACGGCGTTCATCCTCGTCTGGATGAACCTTGCGGTCGGGATCATCGGCAGCGAGGATAACCCCGCCAACCTGATGTATGGCGGAGTGCTCGCCGTCGGGCTCGTCGGCGCTCTCATGGCGCGCTTCCGGCCGCAGGGGATGGCGCTCGCGTCGGCGGCGACGGCGGCCGCTCAGGCGCTGGTCGCCGTGATCGCCCTGGCGGCCGGGTGGGGTTCCGCCCTCATCCTGACGGGGATCTTCATGGCCCTGTGGCTCGCATCGGCCTGGCTGTTCCAGAGAGCGGCGCGGGAGCAGACCTCGGGCGCAGGGCATTAGGCCGACGCAAGGCCTCCGCTTCCCGTCCCAGGCATTGGTTCGATCCCAGCGCCGAATCCGCTAGGCGGTCCCGGCCCGCCGCAGGAGCCTCTCGGCGCGCAGCAGATGGGGGCGGTCCAGCATCTCGCCGTTGACGCCCACCACGCCGGCTCCCGGATGGGCCCGGAACGCCTCGAT
>DATHAU010000632.1:0-4756 GCA_035296545.1 Microvirga sp. | reverse complement strand
CGCCTGCCGCAGGAGGTCCTCGGCGGGCAGGCCGGAATGGCCGTCCTTCACGGCCTCGGACAGGATGCAGGCAAGACCGGCCTGAAGCCGCACATCGGCGGTGGGCTCCACGTCGAGCCGCATGGCGACCTGATCCGCGGCGGCGAACTCGAAGCCGGGAATGTCGAGGGCAAGCCGATAGGGGTTGGCCGAAACGATCTCCACGGCCCCGATCCCATAGGTGCGGTAGATGCGCGTGATGAGAAAGCCGCCGACGCCGTGGGCGTTGAGGAAGGCGGTGATCTCCTTCAGGGCGCGATGCTCGGCAAAGGACGCGGAGATGCTCTGGGCTTTGGCCATGCCGATGCCGTGCACCCGGGTGAGCTCGTGCGGCTTCCTTTCGATGACGTCGAGGATGCGCGAGCCGAAGGAGGCGATGAGCCGTTGCGCGCAGGCCGGGCCGACGCCTTTCAGCAGCCCCGATGCGAGGAAGCGCTGCAGGTCCTCTTCCGTGGCAGGGGCGGAGGTTGTCAGCATCTCGGCGCGGAACTGGACGCCGTGGTTGCGGTCGTGAAGCCAGGCGCCGCTCGCCTCGACGACTTCTCCGATGGCGATCGTCGGCGCATGGCCGACGACGGTGACAGGCTTGCGGTGCCCGCGGGCCTTGACGCGCAGGACGCAGAAGCCGGTCTCGTCGTTGTGGAACGTCACCCGCTCCACGGAGCCGACCAGATGCTCGGCTAAGGACAATCCATCCTGATCGGAAGCAGCGGCTGCGGCGGAGGATTTCGGCATCGATGCACTCGACCGCGGGCGCGGGCACGCGACCGGTGAAAAGAAGGAACGGGCGAGGCGATTCTACACCGCTCCGCCCGTTGCGCAGATGAGTGATTAAGCCGCCTTCTTGGTCGGCCAGCCGAGCTCGACCAGCCGCGCCTTGGCGAAGTCGCGGATCTCGTCGCGCACGCCCTCCGGCAGGTCGTTGAGCAGCTTCTGGGTGTCGGCGTGGAGCATCAGGTCCGTGACCGCATTGATGGTCTTGGCCTTCTTGATCTTCTGCTTCAGGTCGTCTTCCACCTTGCCGTCGGCGGCGGTGACTTCGACCTTGGTCTTCTCCGCGTCGGCCTTCTCGGCTTCCACATGGGTCTCGGCATAACCGGGACGGCCCTGCTTGAACTCGTCGGCTTCCTCTTCGGAATAGACATAGCCGTGCAGCTCGATGAGCTTGAGGATCACGCGGTCCTTCGCCCGCTTCTCCGCCATGGCGTAGACATAAGCCGCCTGCTTGCCGGAGACGCGGTAGTTCACGCCGATCAGCGCCTCGCCGATCGACCATTCCACGCGCTCGCCCATGCGGCCGGTCACCTGGATCACCGCCTCGTCGCGCTCGGCGCGGATGATCTTCGGCTCGTCGAAGACGACGTTCGCCTGGGCCGCGATGCGCTCAAGGGTCTTGTGGTAGATGACGGCCGTTCCCTGGACGCGCCAGACGTTGCCGGCCATCGGCTCGCCGAACTTTCCAAGCACTTCAGCAATTTTCTTGTCGGTCGTGTTCATCCTCGATCCTAACCTGCTTCAAGGGCCCTCTAGCCAGTCTCGCGCTCTTGTCGAAAGCCTTCGTTCAGGCAGGCGCGTTCGTTATTTGTTCTATACCAGATTGCACCCTGCCGGTCCACATGGAGAGCCGTATCCAGCGCCCAAAAGGCTTTTTCCGTCAGACACTTGGAGGAGCGTCATTTTGTCCCAAGCAGGCCGTCGGCCGAGCCGATCTGGGCGGCTATTCGGATCCAGTCTGATGCCTGGAGGCGATTTGACGAAAACCTCTATGTTCTATATATGTTCTTATCACGCCGGGCCGAAGACTTGCGGGCATGACCGCCGATCCGGCCACCCGAAATGCCACGCTGGAGAACCCGATGTCCGCGCAAGCGATCCTCGATCTGTCCGATCGGCGCTCCGCCCGCCGCTCCGGGTCCCGCCGCCCCCAGAAGCGCCCGTCCGCGACGGTCACGCGCAACGCCCTGGTTGCCGACTTCCTGGCGATCTGCGAGCTCGATCCGGAGGTGGAGTCCGTCCGGGCGCCGGCGGAGCCGGCCCGGTTCGAGATCGGCGACGAGGCCATCGAGCACATTGCCGATTTCGAGATCGTCAGGGACGGCTCCGCCCATCTGGTCGACGTGGCGACGGACGAGGACCTCCTGAGCCACCCCTTGCGCGCCGCGGCCCTTCACGGCTCCGCGTCCTGCGACGGTCGGCCCTTCGGCATCGAAACCCTGGCGAGCATTCGCGCCGAGCCGCGCTTCACGACCGTGCGCCTCATCATGGCCTGCAAGCGCACGCCGGTCAGCGCCGGCGACCGGGTGAGGATCCTGCATCAGCTCGACGAAGCCGGCGCCATGCGGCTGGTCGACTGCGCCGGCGCGGTCATGAACACCCAGGACGGCGTGGCGGCCGTTCTGGCGCTCGCCTGCGAGGGGCTAATTTCCGTGGAGATCGGGCGGCCGATCCTGCCCGAGACGCAGGTGCGTCGACGCCGCCTGCCCTATTCCGATCCGTTCGGGTTCTAGGGCCGCGCCTGCGGAAAGGCTCAGGACTGCGCCGCGTGGCGCTCCACGGCCTCGCCGAGCAGGGAGCGCACGATGGCGCGCACGGCGTCGGGGGTATCGTCCGCCGCAAACCTTGCCTCGATCTCGTCGCGGATGATCGACCCGTCCCCGCTTCGCTTCAGCTCCGTCGACGACTCCGCCTGGAGCAGGGTGACGAAGGCGCTCTCCACCTCCCGGGCCACCATGGAGCCGCTTGCCGCATCGACCACGCGCCCGGTGAGATCGAAGACATGGCCCTCGAAGGGCAGCGCCTGCGCTTCCAGCCCGCCGCCCGCGTCCAGGATCCAGGCCCGCGGAACGTGCTCGACCAGATCCACCGACTGCCGCGTGATCGTGCCGGGATTCATCCAGCGGGTGCGTCCGGCCAGAACCGATTTCTGCGTCTTGTGGATATGCCCGTTCACGAGCACGTCGCAGCCCTCCACCGCGAAGGGCGGTACCGCGCCGGGATAGCCGCCGTCGAAGGCGATGTCGTGATGGGTGAACCAGGCCTGGGAATCGACGCCGGAGAACGAGCCGCGCACGTCCCTGGGGATCTCCTGGCCGTAGGGCGTCATGCCGATCCCTAAGCGCCGCTGGCCGATGCGGAACTCGGCGACGGGAGCCGAGGTCGCCACCACGTCCACCACGTCGCAGAGCCCCAGCAGCGCCAGGCTGTCGCCGTCGGTGAGCGTGGTGTGCTGGATGTCGTGGTTGCCCACATTGACGATGGGGCGGTGGCGAAAGCCTTTCAGGATCCGGATCAGCTGGTTCTTCAGCGCCTCGTCCGGCTCCACCGGCCTGTCGAAGAGATCGCCGAGGATCACCACGGCGAGGCCGCGCTCGTTGGCGATAGCGACGCAGCGCTCGAGCTTGCCCAGCACGGCCTGGGGCCAGACCGCATCCTTGCGCCGCCCCGGCCTCCTGGAGCCCACATGCGGGTCTCCGATGACCAGGAGGCCCTCGCAGGCGACGGTTTCAATGCGATCTCCCGACAGGATCATGCGGTCAGCCGCTCCGAAGGCTCTTGCGTGTGGGGGGAATGGGCGTGGTGGTGCAGCAGGGTCTCGGGCTTCACGGGCGCGCCGCAAGTCGGGCACAGCCCGCCCGTCCGGTCGACCAGCCGCGCCAATTCGGCCCGGACGGATTGCAGCCCGGAATCGATCTGCGCCATCCGTCCCTGAACGATCAGGGCGGCGCTGCGAAGGTCGCCGAGCCGCTTCAGGATGTGTTGCGCCGGCGAGGCGTTGACAAGGGTGGGCGCGGATTCGGGCAACCCGCGCAGCGCCGCGAGCTTTGCCCGGCTGCGGGCCAGCGCGCTTCCCCGCTGGAGCACCTGGCGGCCGATGCGCTCCCGCTCCCGGGCCCGCTCGACGGCCCGCGTCAGGCCGGCGACATGCTCCGCCGGGGGCAGCCCTGCGGTGGCCTCCGCCCGGGCCCGCGCGCGTTCAAGCCTGCCCTTGAGATCGGCCAACTGGGCCGCGCGGCTCTGCAGGGTCTGCACGCGGGAGACCGACGCCTCGATCCGCCCTGCTCCTTCGCGAAGGCCGGCAAGCTTGAGCTTCAGGACGTCGAGCTCCTCGAACGCGGCCAGCGCCTCGGTGAGCGCGATCAGTTCCTTCTCGCCGTTGCGCACAAGGGTGTTGTCGCGGGCGCAGCGCTCGCGGTGGATCACGAGCATGTCGCGGATGTAGCCCGCCTCCTGGCCGATGGAGAGAACGGCGGAGCGGCGCGAGGCGGTCTCGCCCAGGAGGAAGACCGGGAATTTCTGATGCGCGATATGAACGTCGAGATCCTCCACCTTGGTGATGCGGAAGAGATCGGCCACCCAGTCCGGCGCATTGCGCCCGCCGGTCTCGTAGCGCATGTCCCTCTCCTCGACGACGGAGCCGTCGGCCTCGTGCAGCGACCAGATGTTCACGGGCGAGCGGCGCGGCTGGCGCGTGAAGCGCAAGGTCCGCTTGCCGGCCACGCCGATCTCGACACTGGCGGCTTTCGCCCCCGCCCGCACGAGGCTGTCGCGCGCTTCCCCGTAGAACACGGCGCGAAGGGCGCGGATGAAGGTGGACTTGCCGCGATTGTTCGGGCCGATGAGCGCGTTCACGCCAGGGCTCAGGCGCAGGGTCGCATCCCCGTAGGCCTGCACGTTGACGAGGCGGATGAAGCGCAGGCCCGGCTGGACGTCGTCCCAG
>DATHAU010000631.1:0-4766 GCA_035296545.1 Microvirga sp. | reverse complement strand
CCGTGGACGGGCCGATCCGGGGGCCGAAGGAGGGCGAGCGCTATTTCGCGCTGCTCAAGGTCAACACCATCAATTTCGAGGACCCGGAGAAGATCCGCCACAAGGTCCATTTCGACAACCTGACGCCGCTCTTCCCCGATGCGCGCTTCAAGCTCGAGATCGACGATCCGACCCGCAAGGATTATTCGTCCCGCATCATCGACATCGTGTCGCCCATCGGCAAGGGCCAACGCGCCCTGATCGTGGCGCCGCCGCGCACCGGCAAGACGGTGCTCATGCAGAACGTGGCGCAGTCGATCACCACCAACCATCCGGAATGCTACCTCATCGTGCTGCTCATCGACGAGCGCCCGGAGGAGGTGACCGACATGCAGCGCTCCGTGAAGGGCGAGGTGGTGGCCTCCACCTTCGACGAGCCGGCGACCCGCCACGTGCAGGTGGCCGAGATGGTGATCGAGAAGGCCAAGCGCCTGGTGGAGCACGGGCGCGACGTGGTGATCCTGCTCGACTCGATCACCCGCCTGGGGCGCGCCTACAACACGGTGGTGCCGTCCTCCGGCAAGGTGCTCACCGGCGGCGTGGACGCCAACGCCCTGCAGCGCCCGAAACGCTTCTTCGGCGCGGCGCGCAACATCGAGGAGGGCGGTTCGCTCACCATCATCGCCACCGCGCTCATCGACACCGGCTCGCGCATGGACGAGGTGATCTTCGAGGAGTTCAAGGGCACCGGCAACTCGGAGATCATCCTGGACCGCAAGGTGTCCGACAAGCGCACCTTCCCGGCCATCGACATCACCCGCTCCGGCACCCGCAAGGAGGAGCTGCTGGTGGCCTCCGACACCCTCAAGAAGATGTATGTGCTGCGGCGCATCCTCAACCCCATGGGCACGGTGGATGCCATCGAGTTCCTCCTCGACAAGCTGCGCCAGACCAAGTCGAACCAGGACTTCTTCGACTCGATGAACACCTGACGGCCGCAGGCATCGGAGGTTTCGACATCGCCCCATCCTCCTGAGCCGCTTTGCGGCCAAGAGGGTGGGGTTTTCGTCGGGCCCTGCCGGAGGGCTCCCCGGCGTGCCGCTTCGGGCGGACGCTGAACGGGACCTCCGTTCGCACGATGCTCTAGAACACGCCCATCAGCCACAGCAGCACGAGGGTGAGGGCGGCGGAGATCAGGATCGAGCCGCCGCAGCCGAGCCGGTTCGAGAAGAAGAAGAACATCGGCGCTCCCGCTTTATGAGCCGGCTATCATCTCCTGCACCTGCGCTCTCAGGGCGCCGGCATCGGTCACCGGCAGGGAGCAGCGCATTCCGGCGCAGACCAGGGCCCGGGGCCCCTCACCGGACGCCGCAAGGGCCCTGGCGGGGTGGTTCTCGTCCAGGGCCTCGCCGGGCCGCAGCCGGCGGGCGCTGCGGTCGAGATAGGGCACCCGCAGGGCCGCCTCGAACAGGGGTTCCGCCCCCTGTCCCGCAACCAGGATGCTCACCCCGCGCAGGTGGAGGTCGAGGGCGTTCAGGATCGACGTATGGCCGAGAGGCGCGGCGCGGGCGAGGCCCACGAGGCGCGTGAGGATCTCCGAGGCCCGCTGGTGATCCTCCCCGGTCTCGGTGATCTGCGCCAGCCGCACGAGCGCTTCCGCGAAGACGCCGTTGGCGTTGGGCACCGCGTCGTCATGGGTGGGCTGCGGCCGCACCACGAGGGGGTCCGCGCCCCTGGCCGTCATGGCGAGACACCCGGTCTCCTCCACCATGAATTCGCCGAGGAGGACATCGCGCCAGGCTTCGGCATCCCGGAGGTAGGAGGCCTCGCCCGTGGTCTCATGGAGCGCCAGCGCCGCCCGCATCATGGCGGCGTGATCGAGGGCAAAGCCCGGGAAGATGAGCGCGCCGCCGCGCCAGGAATGGCCGAGCACCCGGCCCCGGCTCATGGACGCGGCCACGAAGCCATAGGCCCCCTGCGCCAGCGCGATCCACTCGGGGCGGTCGAGGAGGGGAGAGGCGCGCACCAGCGCCGCGATCATCAGCCCGTTCCAGTCGGCCAGGATCTTGTCGTCGAGGCCGGGCCTGACCCGGGAGGCGCGCCGCTCCAGGAGCCTTGCCCTTAAGGAAGCCAGCCGCGCCTCGACCTCGGGCGGCGCCTCGCCGGACACGAGCCGGTTGGGGATGTTGGTCTCCTCCCAGTTCCCGTGCTCGGACATGTCGTAGACCTTGGCGAAGAAGGCGGCGTCCGCCTCGCCCAGGGCCTCGCGGATCTCGGCAAGGCTCCACACGTAGAAGCGGCCTTCCTCGCCTTCCGAATCCGCATCGAGGCTCGACGCGAAGGCCCCTTCCGGGATCGTCATCTCCCGTTCGAGCCAGGCGACGATGCCCGCGGCCGCATCCCGGAACAGGGCCCGCCCGGTCTCCGCATAGGCGAGGGCGTAAAGCTCCAGGAGCTGCGCGTTGTCGTAGAGCATCTTCTCGAAATGCGGCGCGAGCCAGCGCTCGTCCGTGGAGTAGCGGGCAAATCCTCCGCCGAGATGGTCGTGGATGCCGCCGAGCGCCATGCGCTCCAGGCTCAGCAGGAAGCGCTGCCGGGCCTGCCCGTCCCGCGTCCGCTTGGCGTAGCGCAGGAGGAACTCGAGCAGCGGCGGGTTGGGGAATTTCGGCGCGCCCTGGAGGCCGCCGTTCTCCGGGTCGATGAGCTCGGTGAGACGCAGGCCCATCCGGTCGAGATCGGCCGGGGTCAGGGCGCCGCCGTCTCCCGCCGCGGTCTGGGCCAGGTGCTGCTTGAGGGCGTCCCTGTTGCGGGCGATCCGCTCCGGCTCGGCATGGTAGAGGCGGCTGATCTCCCGCAGAACCTGCCCGAAGCCGGGCCGTCCGAACCGGGGCTCCTTGGGGAAGTAGGTGCCGCCCCAGAAGGGCTCGCCCTCCGGCGTCAGGAACATGGTGAGCGGCCAGCCGCCCTGCTCGCCGAGCCCGTGGAGCGCGCTCATATACACATGGTCCACGTCGGGCCGCTCCTCCCGGTCGACCTTGATGTTGACGAAGAGCTCGTTCATCACCTCCGCGACCGCAGGATCCTCGAAGCTCTCATGGGCCATCACGTGGCACCAGTGGCAGGCCGCATAGCCGATGGAGATCAGCACCGGCTTGCGGAGCCGGCGGGCCTCGGCGAAGGCCTCCGGCCCCCATTCCCACCAATGGACAGGATTGCTCCTGTGCTGCAGGAGATAGGGCGAGCTGGCGCTGTCCAACCGGTTCATGGTTCCTCTCCCGGAGCGGGGCTGCCGGCCGCCGGCTCGATCCTGGCGGGCCCTGTCAGGGCCCTATCAACCTTAATCCCATCAGCCCCTGGAGGTTCAAGCCATGCGCTCGGATGACACGATCTTCGCCACCGCCTCCGGCTACGGCAGGGCCGCCGTGTGCCTCATCCGGATCAGCGGAGGGCAAAGCCGGTTCGTCCTCGAAGCCCTGGCCGGAAGCGTGCCCGCGCCCCGCCGCGCTGCGGTGCGGGTTCTGCGCGAGCCCGGAACGGGGGAGCCCCTGGACCAGGCCCTCGTCCTGTGGATGCCGGGTCCGGGGAGCTTCACCGGGGAGGATCAGGCCGAGCTTCACATCCATGGGGGTCTCGCCACCCGCGCGGCGGTGCTGCGGGCGCTCGGCTCCCTCAAGGAGTGCCGCCCGGCGGAAGCGGGCGAGTTCACCCGCCGCGCCTTTCTCAACGGGCGCATGGACTTGAGCCAGGTGGAGGGCCTCGCCGACGTGATCGACGCCGAGACCGAGGCCCAGCGCCGCCAGGCGATGCGCCAGCTCGGGGGGCGGCTCGGACAGGCCACGGAACGGTGGCGCGAGGACATCCTCCAGGTTCTGGCCCTCTTGGAGGCGAGCCTCGACTTTTCCGACGAGGGCGATGTGCCGGCCGATCTCGAGGCCGATATCCTCCGCCGTCTCGGCGCGATCGAACGGGATCTGGCGGGCGTCCTGGCGAACCGCAGCGGCGAGCGCCTGCGGGAGGGGTTGAGCGTGGTCCTGGCCGGTCCCCCGAACGCCGGCAAGTCGACCCTGCTCAACGCCCTCGCCCGGCGGGACGTGGCCATCGTGTCGCCGGTGGCGGGCACCACCCGCGACGTCATCGAGGTGCATTGCGACCTCGGCGGCCTGCCGGTGATCGTGGCCGACACCGCGGGCCTGCGCGAGAGCGGCGACGCCGTCGAGCAGGAGGGCGTCGCCCGGGCCCGCGCCCGGGCGCAGGATGCCGACCTCGTCCTGTGGCTGATCCCGCCGGAGGGACCGGAGGCGGAGGCGCCCCCGGCGCGGCGCCTGCTGCGGGTGGGCACCAAGGCGGATTTGGGCGGCCGCCGCGAGGGTTGCGATCTCCTGGTGTCGGCGGCGAGCGGGGAGGGCATTCCCGAACTGATCGAGCGCCTGGCGGCGGAGGCGCAAGCCGCCCTCGGAGGGGGTGACGCCGTCGTGACCAGGGAGCGCCACCGGAAGGCCTTGGAGCGGGCCTACAGCGGCGTCGTAGGGGCGCGGGAGATGCTGGAGAGCGGCGGACCACTCGAACTCGCCGCCGAAGAGGTGCGTCTCGCCTCCCGGGCGGTCGGGGAGATCAGCGGGCGGGTAGATGTGGAGCATGTGCTCGACCGCCTCTTCTCCAGCTTCTGCATCGGCAAATGACCGAGAGGCGGCCGAAACCGCCCTTTGGGTACCTGAAACGAAGATGGTTCCGGACTATGGTAAGGGTGCGGGCGGCCGGGAAACCGAATGTTTCACGTGAAACATTTT
>DATHAU010000630.1:0-3903 GCA_035296545.1 Microvirga sp. | reverse complement strand
CAGTCCCGCGGCGACTCCCTGGCGCAGGAGCTTGCCAGGGTAAACGACGAACTGCTCGCCCTGCGCAAGGTTCAGGAGGCAAGCGCCGCGCCGCCCCAGGCGCTGCAGGCAACCGCGCTTCTGCAGGTCGCCCAGGCGGCTGCGCCGCCCGTTGCCGATCCGATGAAGCGCACGATCGCATCCGCGGTCGCGCCGTCGGACCTCGACCTCGGCGGGATCGTTCCCTCCATGGGACCGGCCCAGGCCGCGCCTCCGCCGGGGGCCCCGGCGGGCAAGCCCGCTTTGCCTCAGGCCTCCGCCCGCACGGACGACCGCCTGCTGGCGCGGGCGGACGAGCTCTTCCGCAGGGGCGATGTGAGCGGCGCGCGCCTTCTGCTCGAGCGGTCCATGGAAGCCGGCCACCCGCGCGCGGCCTTCCTGCTCGCGGAGACCTTCGACCCGCATGTGCTGTCCAGGCTCGGAGCGCTCGGGATCCGCGGCGATGCGGGCAAGGCCCGCGAGCTCTATGGCCGCGCCCGCTCCCTCGGCGTCGCCCAGGCGCAGGAGCGCATCGACGCCCTGAAGTGACCGGAGGCCCGCAGGCCTAGAACGGCACCCACTCGCCGTCTTCGGTGAGGGCCTCCACCGCGCGCTCCAGGGCCGTGCCTGCGTCCAGGAGGTTCTGCGCCGTGTGCTCGATCTGGAGGGAAGGCCCCGGGAGGGCGGCCACGCGCTCGGTGATCTCCCTCACGCTGGCGACGAGATCGATCAGGTCGGCCGCAAGGGCAGCCCTCTCCTCCGCCACGGTGGCAGGGGGCTGTCCGTGCTTCAGGCGCGGCGCGAACGGGATCACATTCGTCATGTTCCCTAAACTCAGCCGATCCGGCCGCCAGAGCAATGGACCGCAGGGGTGCGATCCACAGCAATCCGCGCGTAAAAAGCCTGTTTGCCCCGTTCGAGGGGGCATGTCCGGCGTAGACATTCGCCCCATAGGCTGCGAAAGCAGCATCGTACTAGAGCATTTTCGGCGAAGCGGATCCGGTTCGCCGTCAAAAATGCGGTGCATCCAAGAAGAGAGCTTATTCCATGCAAGTGGAAACAGCTCTAGCATCCGCCCTCGCCTCTTCCGGCCCGTCTCCCATCGCCAAGATCAATCCACCATGGAATTCACCACTGCGGCGCTCCTGGCCGCCTCGGGCCTCGCGGCCGGTCTCGTCAATGCGATTGCGGGGGGCGGCACCTTCTTCACCTTCTCGGCTCTCGTGGCGGCAGGCCTCCCGCCCATCGTGGCCAATGCGACGAGCGCGGTGGCCGTGACCCCGGCCAACCTGTCGAGCGCCTGGGCCTACCGGCGGGAGCTCGCCGCCAACATCCGGCGCTTCGCGGCGCTCGGCGTGGTCAGCCTTATCGGAGGGCTGGGCGGCGCCTACATCCTCACGGTCACCAACAACGATTCCTTCCGGCAGCTCGTGCCGTGGCTGCTCCTCTTCGCAACACTGCTCTTTGCCGCAAGCCCGCGCATCGTTTCCCTCGCCCGGGCGATCGGCAAGTCCGAAGGCGGTCATCCCTCCACCCGGGCCTGGGCCGCGGGACTGGCCTTCCAGATGCTGGTCGCCGTCTACGGCGGCTTCTTCGGGGCCGGCATGGGGATCGTCATGCTGGCCGCGCTCGCCATCACGGAGGGCGACGATTTCCACCTGATCAATTCGGCCAAGCACCTGTGCTCCACCCTGATCCAGCTGGTCGCGGTGGTGCTGTTCGTGGCGTCGGGCCTCGTGAGCTGGCCCGAGACTCTCGTGGTCGGAGCAGCCTCCGTCGTCGGCGGCTATCTCGGCGTCGCCTTCGGCCGCCGCCTGCCGGCCGGCGCCATCCGCTGGCTCGTCATCGCGGTCGGCGCGATGCTCACCCTTTATTTCTTCATCCGCTGACCATTCCGGCAAAGGAATGCGGCGGAGGCGGTTTTTTGCGGCGCGCCGCCCGATTGACGCCATAAGCATACTCCTTGTTGTCGGGATCTGATTCTGACCTCTTGCAAAAGGATGAAGCCGTGGCCGAAGCGAAGACCCTGGCGGACCTCGACGGAAATCAATCGGTGAGCGCGCTCGGCCTGCGATGGGCAGCCCTGCGCGGCATGTTGGGTTCGCCGCTCATCGCGGCCGAGGAACAGCGTCTCCTGCGCGAGGAGCTGCTGAACGAGCTCGATGCGCTGGAACAGGATTTCAGCGCCGTGCAGGCGCGCAACCCCATGGAGATCTCGGCCAAGATCGACATCGCCAAGGCAGCGCTCCAGGACCGGCTTCAGCCCGGGCAATCCTGGCTCATCGATCTGCTCGCCAGCATCCAGAGCGACGTGCATAACGTGCCTGCCAGGGTGCAGCCGAGCGTGGCGCCGCCTGCGCCGCAGCCTCGGCCCACCGCCAATCTCACCCGCAGCAACCCGCCGCGTCCGGAAGACGGCGCCGCGCCGGTCGCGCCGGAAGCCGGCGCGTCCTCCGCAGCCTGATCGACGCTTCACCACGGAACGGCATTGCGCCGCCCCGGCACTGCCGGGGCGGCGCTTTCGCGTCGTGGGTCTTGAGCGGGCTCGTTCGGCTTGCATTCCCTCACGCGGGAAACAGCCTGCTCGAAGATGCTTCGAACCCGCGCGTCGGCGCAGCGATATCATCTCACACGAGACCCGGATCGATGCCGCCGGTCTTCTCGAGCCATGGGGGAACCGGCAGGTTCTTCGAGCGCAGGAACTCCGGGTTGAAGAGCTTGGACTGATAGCGCGCGCCGTGATCGCACAGAACGGTCACGACGGTGTGGCCCGGACCGAGCTGCCCTGCGAGGCGGATCGCGCCCGCCACGTTGATGCCCGACGAGCCGCCGAGGCACAGGCCCTCGCGCTCCAGGAGATCGAAGATCACCGGGAGCGCCTCCTCGTCGGGGATCTGGAACGCCGCGTCCACCGGCGCGCCCTGCAGGTTCCCGGTGATGCGCCCCTGGCCGATCCCTTCGGTGATCGAGGAGCCGGCGGATGTCAGCTCGCCCCTGGTGTAGTAGCTGTAGAGGGCGGCGCCCATGGGATCGGCAAGGCCGACGGCGATCCGCGGGTTGCGCTCCTTGAGCGCGATGCCGACCCCCGCCAGGGTGCCGCCGGTGCCCACGGCGCAGATGAAGCCGTCGATCCGGCCGCCGGTCTGCTCCCAGATTTCCGGGCCGGTGGTTTCCACATGGGCCTGCCGGTTCGCCACGTTGTCGAACTGGTTGGCCCAGATCGCCCCGTTGGGCTCCGATGCGGCCAGCCGCTCGGCCAGTCGCCCTGACACCTTCACGTAGTTGTTGGGGTTGGCGTAGGGCACGGCGGGCACCTCGACCAGTTCGGCGCCGGCGAGCCGCAGCAGGTCCTTCTTCTCCCGGCTCTGCGTGTCCGGAATCACGATCACGGTCCTGAACCCCATGGCGTTGCCCACGAGGGCCAGCCCGATCCCCGTATTGCCGGCGGTCCCCTCGACGATGACCCCGCCGGGCCGCAGCGCGCCGCGCCGGACCGCGTCCCGGATGATGAAGAGCGCCGCCCGGTCCTTCACCGATCCGCCCGGGTTCATGAACTCGGCCTTGCCCAGGATGGTGCAGCCGGTCAGCTCCGAGGCATGGCGGAGCTTGATCAGGGGCGTCTGGCCGATGGAAGCAGGAAGGTCGGGTCTGATGGTCATGGGCTTTGCTGGAATGCCGCGAGGGCCGCTTCGAAAGGGATGAGGGTTCGGAGAGAGAGCATGGATAGGCGTCCTTGAACATCGTCGGCGCGCTGCCCTCAGCAGGCTGCGCTCCATAGTCTCGAAGCCGTTCCCGGCCCGAGGCTCTAGCGTGCGGCTTTCGGCTCCGCCTCCGCTTGGCGCGTTTTCACATGGCAGGAGGATTTCACCCCCTGAAGAACAGCAG
>DATHAU010000629.1:0-4015 GCA_035296545.1 Microvirga sp. | reverse complement strand
ACCCAGCGCCTCCTGAACCGCGGCTCGCGCCTGACCGAACTCCTGAAGCAGCCGCAGTTCTCGCCGCTGAAGATGGAAGAGCAGGTCGCCGTGATCTACGCCGGCGTGAACGGCTATCTCGACGCGCTCCCGCTCAACCGGGTCCGCGCCTTCGAGGACGGCCTGCTGTCGCTGCTGCGCGGCAAGCACGCCGACATCCTGGACGCGATCCGCACGTCGAAGGACCTGTCGAGCGACTCGGAAGCGAAGCTCAAGGACGTCGTCCAGACCTTCGCCAAGTCTTTCTCGTAAGATCCAGCCGGTTTTCCGGAGAGGTAGGGCCGCTCGATGCCGAGCTTGAAAGACCTTCGTAACCGCATCGCCTCGGTCAAGGCGACGCAGAAGATCACCAAGGCCATGCAGATGGTGGCCGCCGCGAAGCTGCGCCGGGCGCAGACCGCGGCGGAGGCCGCCCGTCCCTATGCGGAGCGCATGGCCGTGGTGCTCGGCAATCTCGCGTCCGGCATCACCATGGGCCCGGAGACCCCGCGTCTTCTGGCCGGCACCGGGTCCGACCGGGTTCACCTGCTGATCGTGTGCACCGCCGAGCGCGGTCTGTGCGGCGCGTTCAACTCCTCCATCGCGCGTCTGGCCCGCGACCATGCCAACCGGCTCATGGCCGAGGGCAGGACGGTCAAGATCATCTGCGTCGGCAAGAAGGGCCACGACATCCTGCGTCGCCAGTTCGCCCAGCAGATCATCGAGCTCGTCGACCTGCGCTCCGTGCGCCAGCTCGGGTTCGAGCAGGGCGACATGATCGCCCAAAAGGTGCTGGCCCGTTTCGAGGCCGGCGAGTTCGACGTGGCGACCCTGTTCTACTCGCGCTTCCGCTCGGTGATCGCCCAGATCCCCACGGCGCAGCAGATCATTCCCGCCCAGATCGAGGCCGGCGCCGGATCCTCCGACGCGGTCTACGATTACGAGCCCGAGGAAGGCGAGATCCTGGCCACGCTGCTGCCGCGGAACCTCACCGTGCAGATCTTCCGCGCGCTCCTGGAGAACGCCGCGTCCGAGCAGGGCGCGCGCATGAGCGCCATGGACAATGCGACCCGCAACGCGGGCGAGATGATCAAGAAGCAGACGATGACCTACAACCGGTCCCGTCAGGCGATGATCACCAAGGAACTGATCGAAATCATTTCGGGCGCCGAGGCGCTCTGACACGCATCCGAGAGGAGCCTTACATGGCCAACACCGCTACCATCGACACCAAGATCGGCCACATCACCCAGGTCATCGGCGCCGTCGTCGACGTGCAGTTCGAAGGCCACCTGCCGGAGATCCTGAACGCGCTCGAAACCACCAACGGCGGCAACCGCCTGGTGCTCGAAGTGTCGCAGCAGCTCGGCGAGAGCACCGTCCGCTGCATCTCCATGGACACCTCCGAGGGCCTGGTCCGCGGCCAGGAAGTCCATGACACCGGCGCGCCGATCTCGGTGCCCGTCGGCACCGGCACCCTGGGCCGCATCATGAACGTCATCGGCGAGCCCGTGGACGAGGCCGGCCCGATCATCGGCGAGAGCACCCGCGCCATTCACCAGCCCGCTCCCTCCTACGCCGACCAGTCCACCGAGGGCCAGATCCTGGTGACGGGCATCAAGGTGGTCGACCTGCTCGCGCCCTACGCCAAGGGCGGCAAGATCGGCCTCTTCGGCGGCGCCGGCGTGGGCAAGACCGTGCTGATCATGGAGCTCATCAACAACGTCGCCAAGGCCCACGGCGGCTACTCGGTGTTCGCCGGCGTCGGCGAGCGCACCCGCGAGGGCAACGACCTCTATCACGAGATGATCGAGTCCAAGGTGAACGTCGATCCCCGGGAGAACGGCTCGGCCGCCGGCTCCAAATGCGCCCTCGTGTACGGCCAGATGAACGAGCCCCCGGGCGCCCGCGCCCGCGTGGCCCTCACCGGCCTCACGGTGGCCGAGAACTTCCGCGACCAGGGCCAGGACGTGCTGTTCTTCGTGGACAACATCTTCCGCTTCACCCAGGCGGGCTCCGAGGTGTCGGCGCTTCTCGGCCGCATTCCCTCGGCGGTGGGCTACCAGCCGACGCTGGCCACCGACATGGGCGCCCTGCAGGAGCGCATCACCACCACCACCAAGGGCTCGATCACCTCGGTGCAGGCCATCTACGTGCCCGCCGACGACCTGACCGACCCGGCGCCCGCCACCTCCTTCGCCCACCTGGACGCCACCACCGTGCTGTCGCGCTCCATCGCCGAGAAGGGCATCTACCCGGCCGTGGACCCGCTCGACTCCACCTCGCGCATGCTCTCCGCCGCCATCGTGGGCGACGAGCACTACAACGTCGCCCGCCAGGTGCAGCAGGTGCTGCAGCGCTACAAGGCGCTCCAGGACATCATCGCGATCCTGGGCATGGACGAGCTCTCGGAAGAGGACAAGATGACGGTGGCGCGCGCCCGCAAGATCGAGCGCTTCCTGTCCCAGCCCTTCCACGTGGCCGAGGTGTTCACCGGCTCGCCGGGCAAGCTCGTGTCGCTTGAGGACACCATCAAGGGCTTCAAGGGCCTGGTCGACGGCCAGTACGACCACCTCCCCGAGGCGGCCTTCTACATGGTCGGCACCATCGAGGAAGCGGTCGAGAAGGCCCAGCGCCTCGCGGCCGAAGCGGCGTAATTCGATAAGGCGCGATCCCGGAACGCCGCCAAAGCGTTTCGGGACCGCGTTGTCGGGCGTATCTCCCAAACGATTCCCAGCCGCTCCGGGCGGTGAGCGGGATGACGAGGAGCTCAAATGGCTACCTTCACTTTCGAACTCGTCTCTCCCGAGCGCGTGCTGTTCTCCGGCGCCGTCGATGCGGTCGTGCTGCCCGCGAGCGAAGGCGACATGACGGTTCTGGCCGGCCATGCGCCGACCATGACGGCCCTCAAGACCGGCTTTCTGGTGATCACGGACCGGCCCGGCAACGGCCGGCGCATCCTGGTCCGCGGCGGCTTCGCCGACGTGAACCAGAGCGGCCTCACGGTGCTGGCCGAGCGCGCCCTTCCGGCCGAGGAGCTGACCCAGGAGATCCTCGACCACGAGATCCTGCAGGCCGAGATGGCCTACGACGCCACCAACGACTCGGCCGCCAGACACGCGGCGGAAGCGGCGGTCGCGCAGTTGCGCGAGGCCAAGGCGGCCCTGAACTTCTGATCCGAACAACCCGGCCCCGCGCCGGGTTTTCTTTTTATGGACCGGACTGCGCCCCTCATCCTGACGCTTGCCCTCGACGAGCGCGCTTTCGCCTTCTTCGAGGCCGAGAGGCGGCGCTCCTTTCCGCCCGAGCGCAACCTCATCCCGGCCCATCTCACCCTGTTCCACAAGCTGCCCGGCGAGCATTTCGATTCCATCGCGCGCGACATCGCCGCCCTGGCTTCGGCGCAGCGGCCCTTCCCGCTCCAGGTGACGGGCCTGCGCTCCCTCGGGCGAGGGGTCGCCTACACGCTCCTCTCCCCGGAGCTGGCCTCCCTGCGCCAAGGTCTTGCCCAACGATGGCAGGCTTGGCTCGGCCCCCAGGACCGGCAGAAGCACCAGCCGCACGTGACGGTGCAGAACAAGGTCGAACCGCAGGACGCGAAGGCGCTGCTCTCGGAGCTCACGAACAGCTTCGAGCCGTTCATCGCGACGGGCATGGGCCTGGACCTGTGGTGGTACCGCGGCGGGCCCTGGGAGAAGGCAAGACGCTTTCCGTTCGCCTCTCCCTGAGTTCCTCTCCCGGAGCGGTGAGGGACGCCGGGCATGTCATCCTGCCGCTCCTTCGGATCGACCGGCGAGCCGCAGACGAGGGAAGGGATCGCGTGCAGGATAGAGCGCGTGTTCCCTCCCCCTTGTGGGCAGGGCTATCGCATATGAGCGATGAGGCTGAGGAGGAAGGTATCGTCCCATCCGGCGCGCTTGACCTTGCGCAGGGAGGCCGGGTCGGGATGGGCGTGCAGCAGGTTGAGCGCCCACCGGCGCAGCAACGCCAGGGTCTG
>DATHAU010000628.1:0-8793 GCA_035296545.1 Microvirga sp. | reverse complement strand
GCGCCCGCCGCGCCGCCTCACCAGGCGGAGGGGCGCGACGGCAGGGAGGCCTCGGCGGTGGCGCGGGCGGAGACGTCCTCGTAGCGGTCCAGGCGCTTGTCGATCATGGTGTCGATCTTTCCGTAGACCTCGGCCACGCTGAGCTGGCGGGTCTTCTTGCCGTCCTGGGCGAAGAACAGGGCCCTGTTGGACCGGGCCGCCGCCGGGAACACGCTGGGGGCGCTCTTCCTGGGGGTGTCGTCCACCAGGGCGATGAACCTGCTGGCGCTGTCCACCCCGAAGAAATGCGAGAGGTAGAACTCCGAGCGGCTGAGCTTGCGCCCGAGCCTGCCCTCGATCTTGGCCTTGTCGCGCTTCATCATCTCGGCCGCCATGAGGGCCGAGATGTAGGGGTTGCGGCGCAGGCCCAGGATGTGGGCGCGCATCTCCTCGTTGGCCACCGTGAGCTGGCCGTTCACCATCTCGATGGAGGCCGCCTCCGCGGCGAGCCCGTGCTGCGCCCCGAAGGTGCGCACGGTGTGGAGCCAGGTGCTGGTGATGAACTGGAACAGCCCCTCGGCCGAGGAGGTGGCGGCCCTGTTGGCCGGGATGAAGCTCGATTCCTTGTCGGCGAGCGCCATCATGTAGACCGGGTCCGCCCCGGTGGCCTCGGAGGCGCGCAGGATCGTGTCGACGATCCAGCGGGGCACCCGCATCTCCTCGAAGGCCACATGGTCCGCCTCGTCGAGGAAGAGCTGCTCGTCGTCCTCCGCGCCCTCCGCCACCGGGGGGTGGGTGAGGGGCATCGACAGGATGATCCGCTGCTGCACCGCAGCCGCGTCGAGCCCCTCGGCGGCCGGCTCGGGCACGATGCCCTCCAGGGGGTCGGCGGCCTGCCCCGCGAGGCCCGCAAGGTCGACCTCCGCCGGGGCGGCCAGCTCGATCCGCGGCTCCGGGGGCTCGGAGGCGGCGGTGGCCGTGGTCATGGCGAGGCAGGCGCCCAGGCCCAGGCTCGTGGTCAGGTTCAGCAGGGTCCTGCGAACCCCCCGCACGGGCCCCGCGCCCCGGGGCCGGAGCCACAGGACGGTCTCGCCCCCTTGGCGGGACGCCGAAAGCCGGCACGCGTCCGAGGACGCCGTCAAAGCGATGCGCATTCGCGAAAAACCCCCTCGAAACGCCGCGTGGCCCAAAGCGGGACCGCAGTCCTTCTTCGTTCGGGAGGAGTCCTGATAGGCGGATATGACCAGATTAGGTCAGCTTGAGCATGGGATTAGGAATACGGTCCGAGCTGCGACCTTCTGCCGCCGGAACCAGGAAGATAATTCTATGATGGACCTCCGGCTTCGCCCGGAACCGGCGTCCCGGCGGCGGGACATGGATGGACCCTTCGCCGTTTCGCGGCCTATGGCGAATCTTCCAGGCTCGCGCCAGCGATCCTCCAGCTTTCTTCCAACGGATCATCCAACGGCCCGGGGAGCGTCTCACCCCAGGGTCAGGTCCAGGGGAGGGGCGGGCTTGAGGAGCACGGGGCAGCCCGCCGCCACGAACACCACCGCGTCGCAGGCCTCGGCCACCTGCTGGTTCAGCCGCCCCTGCCCGTCCCGGAACACGCGCCCCAGGGGGGTCGCCGGCACGATGCCGTGGCCGACCTCGTTGGACACCAGCACCAGAGGCCCCGCCGCCTCGCCCACAGCCCGGACCAGGCGCTCCGCCTCCCGGTCGGCATCCCGTTCCGCCAGCAGAAGATTGGAGAGCCACAGGGTCAGGCAGTCCACCAGAACCACCCTGCCGGGGCCCGCATGGGCCCGGATCGCCTCCGGAAGCTCCAGGGGGGCCTCCCGGGTCCGCCAGGAACCGTCCCGCTCCAGCCGGTGGCGGTCGATGCGCTCCTGCATCTCCCCGTCGAAGGCCTGGGCCGTTGCGATATAGGTCCGGTTTGCCGATGCGGCCTCGGCGATGGCCTGGGCCGTCCGGCTCTTCCCGGAGCGGGCGCCGCCCAGGACGAGAACGCGGCGATGGATCGTCATGAGGCGGCTTTCCTTGAACCCTGCTCTAGCCTGCCAGGCGGTCGAGGGGCAAGGTCATGTGCACCTGCAGCCCCTCCGGCCGCCACTCCCGCTCCAGGGCGCCGCCGAGCTGCCCGGCGATGCTCCTCTGGGAGAGCTGGGTGCCGAAACCCTCGAAGCCCGGCGGACCGGCGATGGCCGGACCTCCGCTCTCCGTCCAGAGGAGATCGGCGCTGTCGCCCTGGAGCGTCCATCGGATGGCCAGCCGCCCCTCCGGCTTCGACAGGCAGCCGTATTTCGCCGCATTGGTGGCAAGCTCGTGCAGAACCAGCGCAAGGCTCGTGGTCGTGTTCGAGCCGACGGATACGGCCGGCCCCTCGATGAGGATCCCGTCGCGGCCGTTCTGCCCGTAGGGCTCGAGCACGGCTTCGATCAATTGGGCAAGGCCCACCTCCGGCCCCGTCATAGGGCCCGATCCAGGGGCGGGCTGCGCCAGCTCGTGGGCCCGCGAAAGGGCGCTCAGGCGCCCGCGCAGGGCCGTGGCCATCTCCTTCGGGTCCCTTGCGGTGCGGGCCGTCATGGAGACCATGCCGTTGGCGATGGCAAAGAGGTTCTTCACCCGGTGGTTCAGTTCGCGGGTCAGAAGCTGCTGGGCCTCCTCCGAGGCCTGCCGCTCGGTGACGTCGCTCATCACGCCGGAGAGGCTGACCGCCCGGGAGGCGCCGCCTTCCTGAACGAAAAGAGCCTGTCCATGCGAGCGGATCCAGCGAAGCTTCCCGTTCGGCAGGAGCGCCCGGTACTGGGCCTCGTAGCGACCGTTCGAGAGGGGGTCCGACGCCGCCGCGATGCTGTTCCTGACGGCGGCCCGATCGTCGGGGTGAATCAGCTCCGACGCCTCGTCCAGGGACAGGCTGTACAGGCCGTTATGGGGAATATCGTAGAGGGCGCAGGTTCCCTCGTCCCAGCTGATCCGGTCCGTCGCCAGGTCCAGGGTCCAGGTGCCGAGGCTGGCGGCTTCGAGCGCCAGACGATACTGCTTTTCGAGAAGCCGGAGGGCGTCCTCGGCCTTCCTCTGGGCGTGGACGTTGGTGCTGGCGCCGAACCAGCGCGTCGCCTTGCCTGACGAGTCCTGGAGGGGAGCAGCCCGGCTGAGCACCCATTCGTAGCTTCCGGCTGCATTCCGGATCCTGTGCTCGCATTCGTAGGGCTGGCCTGTTTCGAGAGATTGCCGCCACCGGGCCTGGACCTGCGGCAGGTCGTCGGGATGGACGGCCCGGTGCCATCCTTCGCCGATGGATTGCTCGGGCGTGAGGCCCGTGAACTCATGCCAGCGCCGGTTGAAGTAGTCGTGATACCCCTCGGGACGAACCGACCAGACGAGCTGCGGCAGGGATTCCGCCAGAACAGCGAACTGGTTCTCGGTTTCGTTGAAATTCACCCTCTTCTCCTCAGTCGGACGCTCTTACGGCCAAGTTGCAGCACAGTGACATCGTTCGAGGCCTTTTCGAGACAGGAAACGCAAATCCGCCTCAAACGACGATTTCCCCGGCGCAAAGGTAGCCCCCGCCAGGGTAAAGGATTAAGAAGCCCCTCGTCGACTGGCGGTTCCGCCAGCCAGCGCATAGATGCAGGACGGCCCGCCGGCCGATAGGTCGACGTTTCCAACGCTTGAGGCTGATTGACCATTCCGATGAACCTTATGAGCCCTCATCCGGCCCCCCCTCCGGAGATGTCGTCTGCTGAAGCCCTCCATCCGAAGGAGCGCCGCTCCCGCCGCTTCGCCTGGATCGGCATGGCCGCGAGCCTCATTCTGTTCGGCACGTCCATCGTCGTTCTCTGGCACATCGTCTCCGGCATCGATGTCAACGAGCTGAAATCGGCCTTCACGGCGGCAAGCCTTCGCCAGATCGGCCTTGCGGTCCTGTTCACCACCCTGAGCTACAGCCTGCTCACCTGCTACGACGCCATCGCCCTCAGGCAGCTCAAGCTGCAGATCCCCTATCGCACGACGGCTCTGGCCTCCTTCACGAGCTACGCGGTCAGCTTCACCTTAGGATTCCCCCTGCTGACGGCGGGCACGGTCCGCTACTGGATCTACTCGTCGAAGAACATCAGCACGGGCCGGGTGGCAAGCCTCACGGTGATCGCCGGCGTAACCTTCTGGCTCGGGATGGCCCTGGTCCTGGGCTGGACCATGATCCGGCAGGCGGACGAACTGGCGAGCCTCGTCTACACCAACATCTGGGTGAACCAGCTCATCGGCCTGATCGCCGCCGCTTTCGTGGTGGTCTACATGGTCTGGGTGTCGATCAAGCGCCGCGCCGTGAAGATCCAGGGCTGGAAGCTGGAGCTGCCGGGCTTTCGCCTGTCGCTGGCGCAGATCCTGATCGGCGCGGGGGATGTGTGCGCCGGAGCCGCCGTGTTGTTCATCCTCCTGCCCGGAGGCCACAACATCAGCTTCGAAACCTTCGTGGCGGTCTATATCTTCGCCGTCATGCTCGGCGTGGCGAGCCACGCCCCGGGGGGCCTCGGCGTCTTCGAGGCCACCGTTCTGCTGGCGCTGTCGAGCTATCCCCGCGAGCCGGTTCTGGGCGCGCTGCTGCTCTACCGCCTCTGCTATTATCTCGTTCCCTTCGTGATCGCCCTGGCGTTCCTGGGAGCCTACGAGATCCGCAACCGCATCCGCTCCGGGCGGGACGCCTTCAAGCCGGACGAGGACGAGGTTCCGGCCGAGTGAAAGCTTGGCGGGAGATGACTCCTGCGGGAACGCGCCTTAGAATCGCGCGGCGCCACCTGGGGGCTTCCATCACCGCATGAGCGATTCCGACGAGATCAGGCCTGAGCCGGGCTCGCCCGGCATCAACCCGGTGCGCGGCGCCGCCCTCCTGGGGGCCGCCGGCGCCTGCCTGCTGCTGATCCTGGTCGCCCTTGCCCGGGGCTATTGGGACCCCTGGCTTCTCGTGGCGGCTGCGGTCGCCCTGGGCGGCAGCGCTCTTGTCGGCCGGCGGAGCCGCCGCAGCCCGGGAGGCGGCGCGCGGGTTCAAGGAAAGGGCCATCGCCGCTCCGGCCATGCCGAGGCTCTTCTGGCCCATATCCCCGATCCGGTGATCCTGGTGGACCAGCGCGCCGTGGTGATCGAGACCAACAAGGCCGCCCATGGCCTTCTGCCCGGCCTGCGGATGGGCCACCCCCTCTCGTTCGCCCTTCGCAGCCCGGACGTGCTCGACGGGATCGAGGCGGTGCTGCGATCCGGCTCGCCCCTGAGGGTGGAGTATTCCGAGCGCATCCCCACCGAGCGCACCTTCGAGGTGCATATCGGCCCCTTGCAGGGCGACGCCGCCCCCGTGGAGGTGAAGCCGGGCGTCGTCCTGTTCTTTCGCGACCTGACCTCGGCCCGTCGCCTCGAAGCCATGCGGGCCGATTTCGTCGCCAACGCGAGCCATGAGCTGCGCACGCCCCTGGCGTCTCTCCTGGGCTTCATCGAGACCCTCCAGGGACCCGCCCGGGACGACGGCAGGGCCCGCGAGCGCTTTCTCGAGATCATGCGCGGCCAGGCCCAGCGCATGAGGCGGCTGATCGACGATCTCCTGTCCCTGTCGCGGATCGAGATGCGGGCCCATGTCCCGCCCACGCAGGCCGTGGACCTTTCGGCGCTGGCCAGGCACATGGTCGAGACCCTCTCGTCCCTGGCGCGGGATCGCGGCGTCGCGGTCCAGACCAGGTTCCCCGAGCAGCCGGTCCACGTGCTGGGAGACCGGGACGAACTCCTTCGCGTCCTTGAGAACCTGATCGAGAACGCCGTGAAATACGGCGAGAGCGGCGGAAGGGTCGATGTGGAGCTCCTGCGGGTCGAGGGCTCCCACGGGCGGCAATCGCCCCATGTGGCCGTCCGGGTGCAGGATTACGGTCCCGGCATCGCGCCGGAGCACCTGCCGCGTCTCACGGAGCGGTTCTACCGGGTCGACGTCGCGCAGAGCCGGGAGAAGGGCGGAACGGGACTTGGCCTTGCCATCGTCAAGCACATCGTCAACCGCCACCGCGGCTACCTCGACATCGAGAGCGAGCCGGGGCAGGGGGCCCGGTTCACGGTGACGCTGCCCGAAGCCGCTCCAGGGGCGGAATGACCGGACTCCCAAGGGGTCGGCCCCGTTTCCGGGCCGCCGGGACCTCCAGGGCGTCATGAACCGCCGCCGGCGGAGGTCCTCCGGGTGTCATTTAACTGTCATGCAACTGTCGTAGAGGCGACATGGGACGCGCCTAGCTGTCCATTCGCGCGGCCCGCACTCTGGTCGTTTGCCTGACCGCCGCGCTTGTATGAACAGGGAGACCTCTCGTGAAGATTTTATCCTACGCCCTTGCGGCCGGCCTTGCGGCCGCGAGCCTTACGACGGCGTCTGCCGCTGACATCACCGGCGCAGGTGCGACCTTCCCCTTCCCGATCTACTCCAAGTGGGCTGAGACCTACAAGAAGGAGACCGGGAACGGCATGAATTACCAATCGATCGGTTCCGGCGGCGGCATCAAGCAGATCCAGGCCAAGACCGTCGACTTCGGCGCCACCGATGCGCCCATGAAGGGCGCCGACCTCGAAAAGAGCGGACTTCTCCAGTTTCCCACCGTGATGGGCGCCGTGGTTCCGGTCATCAATATCCCGGGCGTTCAGGCCGGCCAGCTCAAGCTCACGGGCGAAGTTCTCGCCGAGATCTACCAAGGCAAGATCGCCAAGTGGAGCGATCCCAAGATCGCCCAGCTCAACCCGGGCATGAAGCTTCCCGACGGAGCCATCACGCCGATCTACCGTTCGGACGCGTCCGGCACCACGAGCGTGTTCACCACCTATCTTTCTCAAGTGTCCGAGGCCTGGAAGGGCGAACTTGGCGCCAATACGACGGTGAGCTGGCCCGTGGGTCAGGGCGGCAAGGGCAACGAGGGCGTCGCCGCCACGGTGAAGCAGGTTCCGAACTCGATCGGCTACGTCGAGTACGCCTACGCCAAGCAGAACAATATCGCCTACGCCCTGCTGCAGAACAAGGCGGGCAAGTTCCCGGCTCCGGAGATGAAGTCGTTCCAGGCCGCCGCCGCCAGCGCCAACTGGTCGGCCGCCCCGGGCTTCGGGATCTCCCTGACCAATCAGCCCGGCGACGAGGCCTGGCCGATCACGGCTCCCACCTTCATCCTGGTCTACAAGAACCCGGACAAGCCGGAGCAGACCGCCGAGGTGCTCAAGTTCTTCGACTGGGCCTACAAGAACGGCGACAAGCTGGCCAGCGACCTGGACTACGTGCCGCTTCCCGACAACGTGGTCGATCAGGTTCGCGCAACCTGGGCCAAGGACATCAAGAACGGCTCCGGACAGGCGCTGTTCAAGATGTAATGGCTGACGCCCGGCCGGCAAATGGAGTATGGCGGATGGCTCTCGTGTCCGAACAATTCGTTGTCGCAAACATGCAAGCTGTCCGCCGTCGCACGTCTCCCGCCTTCGATCAGGGCTTCCGCTGGGCCAGCTACGGCTCCGCCCTGATCGTTCTGGCCGTTCTGGCGGGCATCATCGGCGCCATGCTGTATGGCGGGTGGCCCGCCTTCCAGGAGTTCGGGTTCGGTTTCCTGACCTCCAGCGTCTGGAACGTGGGACAGGACCAATACGGCGCCTGGGTGGCCATCTCCGGCACCTTGACCTCGGCCCTGATCGCCCTTGTGATCGGCGTGCCGATTTCCATCGGCATCGCGATTTTTCTGACCCAGCTCTGCCCGGCCTGGCTGAAGCGCCCCGTCTCCACCACCATCGAGCTGCTCGCGGCGGTTCCGAGCATCATCTACGGCATGTGGGGCCTGTTCGTCTTCGCCCCGCTCTTCGCCCGGTTCGTTCAGGTTCCCCTCTCGACCCTGGTGGAAGGGGTGCCCATCATCGGAACCGTGCTCTATGCGCGGGTTCCCTCGGGGGTGGGCATGATGACGGCCGGGATCATCCTGGCGATCATGATCATCCCGTTCATCGCGTCGATCACCCGGGACATCCTGGACCAGATCCCCACCGTGCTGCGCGAAAGCGCCTACGGCATCGGCTGCACCACCTGGGAGGTGGTCCGCTACGTTCTGCTCCCGCAGGCCGGGGTGAGCATCATCGGCGCGATCATGCTCGGCCTCGGGCGGGCGCTGTGCGAGACCATGGCGGTCACCTTCGTGATCGGCAACGCCAACCGCCTGTCCCTGTCCCTGTTCGACCCGAGCTCCACCATCGCGTCCCGCATCGCCAACGAGTTCAACGAAGCGGCCGGCATGCAGCTCAACGCCCTGCTCGCGCTCGGCTGCATCCTGTTTCTCGTGACCTTCGCCGTGCTCGCCCTGGCGCGGTTCCTGATCTCACGCGTGCAGACGCATTAAGAGGCGGATGATGAGCGCTGCGCTTGACCATGCCGTAACCGTGCCGCCGGTCGCCTGGGGGCGCGTGCGCCGGGGCCGCTATCTGGCCGACCGGGCCCTCAAGGTGATCTGCACCCTGTTCACCCTCATGGGCGCGGCGGTGCTCGGGTGGATTCTGCTGATGCTCCTGATCGAGGGCATCGGCGGGCTCTCGCCGGCCGTGTTCACGCAGACGACCCCCGGTCCCGGGTCCGAGGGCGGCGGCATCGCCAACGCCATCGTCGGCAGCCTCATCCTCACGGTTCTCGGAATCACCGTCGCCACGCCCATCGGCGTGCTGGCCGGCACCTATCTCGCCGAATACGGCAAGACCTCGAAGCTCGCGACGGTCATCCGCTTCGTCAACGACATCCTGCTTGCCGCGCCGAGCATTCTCATCGGCCTCTTC
>DATHAU010000627.1:0-2711 GCA_035296545.1 Microvirga sp. | reverse complement strand
CAAGCCCTCGCAGGGGAAGGGAATCCATGGCTCGGAACCACACCCCCTTCCCCTCCTCTTGTGGGAAGGAGGGTTCGCGTGCCGACTTGCACCAGCGAAGACCTATCTTGGTCGGCTCGCGGCTGAGAGCCCGCTCGCGGCCCAGAGTTGATTGCATTTCCGATCGTCTTCCCCTATAAGCCGCCTCGCGCCCGCTCGACACCCTTGGAGGCACGGGCGCGGACCTCATGGCCGCCCACGGTTCTCAGGAGCCTTGGCGGCCATCGGTTTTTACACTTCCCATTCAAAGGACCACGACCATGAGCGATATCAAGCAAATCAAGGCCGTGGCGCGCGACCGGGCCGGCAAGGGGGCCGCCCGGGCTGTTCGTCGCCAAGGCCAAGTTCCAGCTGTCATCTACGGAGGCGGGCAAGCCGCCGAGGCGATCGCCCTCGACTTCAACCTGACCAAGCAGCTGATCTTCGCCGGCCACTTCCTCACCACGGTGTTCGAGATCGACGTGGACGGCAAGACCACCCGGGCCATTCCGCGCGACTACCAGCTCGACCCGGTGCGGGACTTCCCCGTGCACATCGACTTCCTGCGCCTGTCCGCCGGCCAGATGATCAAGGTGGTGGTGCCGGTGCACGTGGTCGGCCAGGAGAACAGCCCCGGCGTGAAGCGCGGCGGCACCCTCCAGATCGTCGAGCACTCGGTGGAACTGCTCGTTCCCTCCGACGCGATCCCGGATTACGTTGAAGCCTCGGTGGCGAACCTCGACATCGGCTCCTCGATCCATCTGTCCGACATCACCCTGCCCAACGGCGCCAAGCCCACCTCCGCCGAGAACGTGACCCTCGTCACCGTGTCGGGCGTGAAGGAAGAGGAAGCGGCTCCTGCGGCAGCCGAGGGCGCTGCGGCCTAACGGGCTTTCATCGGGCGTCAAGCCCATGGATCGGCTTCGACGCTCCGACCGCAAGGCCGGAGCGTTTCTTATGAGAATGCCAAACGATGCGCCTCTTCGTCGGCCTCGGCAATCCCGGATCCCGCTACGCCAGGAACCGCCACAACATCGGCTTCATGGCCGTGGACGAGGTTGCGCGCGCCCATCGCGCGGGCCCGTGGCGCAGGCGCTTCCAGGCCGAGGCGGCGGAGGCGGTGATCGGCGGCGAGAAGGTGCTGCTGTTGAAGCCGCAGACCTACATGAACGAGTCCGGGCGGGCGGTCGGGGAAGCCCAGAACTTCTTCAAGATCCCGCTGCGGGACGTCACCGTGTTCTACGACGAGCTCGACCTTCCCCCGGCCAAGCTCAGGGTGAAGATCGGCGGCGGCAATGCGGGCCATAACGGCCTGCGGTCGATCTCCGCCCATTGCGGCAACGACTACCGCCGGGTCCGCCTCGGCATCGGCCATCCCGGGCACAAGCCCCTGGTGCAGAGCCATGTGCTCGGCGATTTCGGCAAGGCCGAGCAGGAATGGGTCGAGGACCTGTGCCGCATCATCGCGGACCATGCCGCGCTCCTCGCCCGGGGCGAGGACGGGAGCTTTCAGAACAAGGTCCACCTCGCCATGGAGGCGAGGGGCTGGACGGACGTGAAGCGGCCCGGCGAAGGCGCGGGCAAGGACAACGCCGGCTGAGGCCGGCTCGAACGGAATGACGCCGGCTTGAGGCCGGCTATGGAGGAGTGAAGGCCATGGGCTTCAAGATGGGCATCGTCGGCCTGCCGAATGTGGGCAAGTCCACGCTTTTCAACGCGCTCACCCAGACGGCGGCGGCGCAGGCGGCCAATTACCCGTTCTGCACCATCGAGCCCAACGTGGGCGACGTGGCGGTGCCGGACGAGCGCCTCGATAAGCTCGCGGGCATCGCGGGCTCGGCCCAGATCATCCCGACCCGCCTCACCTTCGTGGACATCGCGGGCCTGGTGCGCGGCGCGTCCCGGGGCGAGGGGCTGGGCAACCAGTTCCTGGCCAATATCCGCGAGGTCGACGCCATTGCCCATGTGGTGCGCTGCTTCGAGGACACGGACATCACCCATGTGGAAGGCAGGATCGACCCCATCGCCGATATCGACACCATCGAGACCGAGCTGATGCTGGCCGACCTGGACAGCCTGGAGCGCCGCGTCACGGCCCTGGAGAAGAAGGCCAAGGGCAACGACAAGGAGGCCAAGGAAACCCTCGACCTGGTCAACCGGGCGCTCCCCCTCCTGCGCGAGGGCAGGCCCGCCCGCCTCGTGGAGCGAAAGCCCGAGGAGGAGCGCGCGTTCGGGATGCTGGGGCTGCTCTCGTCCAAGCCCGTTCTCTACGTGTGCAACGTGGAGGAGGCCTCCGCCGACCAGGGCAACGCCTTCTCGGCCAGGGTCTTCGAGCGGGCCCGGGAGGAAGGCGCAAAGGCCGTCGTCGTGTCGGCCAAGATCGAGAGCGAGATCGCGGTGCTCGCCCCCGAGGAGCAGAAGGACTATCTCGACGCGGTCGGCCTCACGGAGCCCGGCCTCAACCGGGTGATCCGCGCCGGCTACGAGCTCCTGGGCCTCATCACCTATTTCACCGTCGGCCCCAAGGAGGCCCGCGCCTGGACCGTCACAAGGGGCACCCGCGCGCCTGCCGCCGCGGGCGTGATCCATACGGATTTCGAGAAGGGCTTCATCCGCGCCGAGACCATCGCCTACCAGGATTACACAACCCTGAAAGGGGAAGCCGGCGCCCGCGATGCGGGCAAGCTGCGGCT
>DATHAU010000626.1:0-1536 GCA_035296545.1 Microvirga sp. | reverse complement strand
ATGAATGGGTCGCGAGTGGCGGCGTGGCGGTTGGCTTCCTAGAGCAACGCCAATTGCTCCTCGGGTTCCATGGCCCGCTTGGCGGCGGCCAGCACCTCCAAGCTCATCGGGATTTCGAGCCGCTTCTTGCCGTGGGACTGTCAGGAATTTCGTGTGCGGGTGGGCATGATGGGAAGGAAGGAGAACCCTCATGGCCCGACGCAAGGCACCGCGCATCCCTGACGCACTCCTCGACCAGCTGGTGGCCGGTGCCGATCCGAGGACAGCGTTCGACGCCAACGGCCTCATCGAGGACCTGAAGAAGGCCCTGGCCGAGCGGGCGCTGAACGCCGAGATGGATCACCATCTCGGGGGCGAGGAGGACGGCAACAGCCGCAACGGCTACGGCCGCAAGACGGTGGTGACCGACACCGGCAAGATCGACCTCGAGGTTCCCCGCGACCGACAGTCGACCTTCGACCCGCAGCTGATCGCCAAGTACCCGCGCCGCTTCCCGGGCTTCGACGACAAGATCGTGTCGATGTACGCCCGGGGCATGAGTGCCCGGGAGATCGTCGGGCATCTCCGCGAGCTCTACGGCATCGACGTCTCGCCGGACCTGATCAGCGCCGTGACGGACGCCGTCCTGGAGGAGATCGCGGCCTGGCAGGTGCGGCCGCTGGAGCCGGTCTACCCGCTGGTCTTTTTCGACGCGCTCCGGGTCAAGATCCGCGACGAGGGCCTGGTCCGCAACAAGGCCGTCCACATCGCGCTCGGGGTCCGCGCCGACGGCGGCAAGGAGATCCTGGGCCTGTGGCTGGAGCAGAACGAGGGCGCCAAGTTCTGGCTTCGGGTCATGACCGAGCTGAAGAATCGTGGCGTTGAGGACGTGCTGATCGCGGTCGTCGACGGCCTGAAGGGCTTCCCCGAGGCGATCCTCGCCGTCTTCCCCGAGGCCACCGTCCAGACCTGCATCGTCCACCTGCTGCGGCACAGCCTGGCCTTCGTCTCCTACAAGGACCGCAAGGCCGTGGCGGCTGCGCTGAAGGGCGTCTACCGCGCGGTCGACGCCGTCGCCGGCGCGGCGGCGCTCGCCGCCTTCGACGAGGGCCCTTGGGGGCGCCGCTACCCGGCGATCGGCCAGAGCTGGCGCCGGGCCTGGGACGAAGTCGTGCCGTTCTACGCGTTCCCCGCCGAGGTCCGCCGGCTCTTGTACACGACGAACGCCATCGAGGCCTTGAACGCCAAGCTCCGGCGGGCGGTCCGGGCCAGGGGCCACTTCCCGACCGATGAGGCGGCGATGAAGTTGCTCTTCTTGGTCTTGAACCGGTCGGAGAGGGAGTGGATCATGCCCGCTCGCGAGTGGTGCATGGCCAAGGCCCAGTTCGCCATCCTCTTCGGCGAGCGCTTCACCAGGGCGATGGCCTGATCGGACGAAACCGCTCGCCCGCACACGAAATTCCTGACAGTCCCGGATTCGGTGCTTCATGGTCACGGCGCTTGCTCCTCGTGGGCTACGCCGCTCTGCCAACTCACGTAGTGCACCACCTCGCCGGG
>DATHAU010000625.1:0-5870 GCA_035296545.1 Microvirga sp. | reverse complement strand
GTCTTCTTCAGGGCGAAGGTGACCGCGATGTTGCGGGCGTCCAGCACCAGGGGCGCGTTCGCCGGGGCCGGCTCCTTGCGGCCCGTGGGCTCGGCGTCGATGAGCATCCGGGTATAGGGGTGCTTGGGCGCGGCGAAGATCTCCGCCGTGACGCCGCTTTCCACCACCTCGCCGCGCTTCATCACATAGGTGCGGTCGGCAAAGCGCCGCACGATGTTGAGGTCGTGGGTGATGAACACGATGGACATGCCGAGCCGCTTCTGCAGGTCGGCCAGGAGCTCCAGGATCTTCGCCTGCACGGTCACGTCCAGCGCCGTGGTGGGCTCGTCGGCGATCAGCACGTCCGGGTTGTTGGCGAGCGCCATGGCGATCATCACCCGCTGGCGCTGGCCGCCGGAGAGCTCGTGCGGATAGGCGTCGATGCGCCGGGCCGGGTCCGGGATGCGCACCAGCTCCAGCAGCTCGATGGCGCGCTTGCGCGCGTCGCCTCCGCTCAAGCCCCCATGGACCGTCAGCGGCAGGGCGAGCTGGTCGCCGATCCTGTAGAGGGGATCGAGCGAGGTCATCGGCTCCTGGAAGATCATGGTGAGCTTCGAGCCGCGATAGGCGTTGAGCCTGCCGGGGGAGAGCCCCACCAGCTCCTCGCCGCGGTACTTCACCGAGCCCTCCGCCCAGCCGTTGGAGGCGAGCAGCCCCATGACGGACATCATGGTCTGGCTCTTGCCCGATCCCGACTCGCCCACGATGGCGACGGTCTCGCCCGGGGCCACGTCCACGTCGATGCCCTTCACCGCATGGAGAACGCCGTCGCCGGTGCGGAAGCGGACGTGGAGGTTGCGGATGGAGAGGACGGGTTCGGCCGTTCCCGTCAGGGCCATGCCGGTCCGGGACATATCGGCTTGCTTCGCGTCGGTTCGGGCCATGGTCAGCGGTCCTTCGGGTCGAGGGCGTCGCGCAGGCCGTCGCCGATGAAGTTGAGGCAGAACAGGATCGCCACGAGGGTGAGGGAGGGATAGAGCAGCATCCAGGTGGCCCCCTGGATGTTCTTGGCGCCCTCCGAAATCAGAACGCCCAGGCTGGTGTTGGGCTCCTGGACGCCGAGGCCCAGGAAGGACAGGAAGCTCTCCAGCAGGATCACCTTGGGCACGAGAAGCGTCATGTAGACCACCACGGGCCCGAGGGTGTTGGGGATCACGTGGCGGCGGATGATGCCCCTGGTCTCGACGCCGAGCGCCTCGGCGGCCTGCACGTATTCCTGCCGCTTGATGGAAAGGGTCTGGCCGCGCACGATCCGGGCCATGTCGAGCCACTCCACCGCGCCCACCGCAATGAACATGAGGATGAAGTTGCGGCCGAAGAACACCACCAGCATGATCACGAAGAAGATGAACGGCAGCGAATAGAGAATGTCGACCACGCGCATCATCACGAGATCCACGCGCCCGCCGAGATAGCCGGAGGTGGCCCCGTAGATCACGCCGATGACGATCGCCACGAAGGTGGCGAGCAGCCCGATGGAGAGGGAGATCTGGCCCGCCTTCATGGTGCGGGTGAGAAGATCGCGCCCGTTGGTGTCCGTGCCGAACAGGAAGTACTGCTTCTTCAGGGGAACGTCGACCACGAGGCGGCGTCCCTCGTCGGCCCTCTCGACCACCCTGGCGGGGCCGAACAGGTCCGAGCGCTCGAAATAGGCGAGAAGCCGCTCGTCGATGGGGCGCGTGCCCACGAGGGTCACGGTGGCCACATCCTCCTTGACCGCGATGGTCTCGGGCGTGGCGCGCACCCGCGCGCCGATGCGCTCGATGTTGGGCGTGACCTGGTCGGGCTGCGGGTAGGCCTCCAGGCTCGCGGGCACCTTGACGTAGTCCGGATAGACCCGGTCGAAGGGATGCCCGGTGAAGAACGGCCCGACGATGCACGCGATGGCGATGAGCCCCAGGACGATGATGCTGGTGAGCGCCGCGCGATTGCACACCAGACGCCCGCGGGCGTCGGCCCAGAGGGAGCGCCCGGTGGTGAGCGGGCCGGTCATGGTTTCGACGGGAAGAACGGCGCCTTCGGCCATGATGCACCTCAATCGTAGCGAATGCGCGGATCGATCAGGGCGTAGAGGATATCGACCACGAGGTTGAAAAGCAGGACGAAGACCGCGACCACCACCACCGTTCCCATGACCAGGGTGTAGTCGCGGTTGAGGGCGCCTTCCACGAAGTAGCGCCCGATGCCCGGCAGTCCGAAGATGGTCTCCACCACCACCGAGCCCGTGAGCAGGGCCGCCGCGGCCGGGCCGAGATAGGACACCACGGGCAGCGCCGCGCCGCGCAGCGCATGGGCCACGATCACCCGCGTGGGCAGGCCGAGCGACCGCAGGGTGCGGATGTGGTTGGAGCGCAGGTTCTCGATCATCGACGCGCGGGTCATGCGGGCGACCACCGCGATCTGCGGCAGGGCCAGCACGATCACCGGCAGGATGAGATTGCGCGCGCTGCCCCCGGCCCAGCCCGCCACGGGCAGCAGGGCGAGGCCGAGGCCGAAGACGAGCTGGAAGATGGGGGCCACCACGAAATTGGGAATGGTCAGGCCGAGCGCCCCCATGCCGGTGACCAGATAGTCGAGAACGCTGTTCTGGCGCAGGGCCGCGATGGTGCCGAGCGTTCCGCCGACCAGGATGGCGACGGACAGGGCGAGGGCGCCGAGCCGCATGGAGACCGGCAGGCCGTTGCCGAGCAGTTCGGCGACCGAGAAGTCCCGCAGGATGAAGGAGGGGCCGAAATCCCCGCGCATCACCGCGCTGAGATAGAGCCAGTACTGCTCGACGAGCGAGCGGTCGAGCTGGTAGATCCGGTTCAGGTTCTCCATCACCTTGGCTTCGAGGGGCCGTTCGAGGTCGAACGGGCCGCCGGGGGCGAGGCGGATCAGGAAGAACGAGATCGTCACGATGACGAACAGCGTCGGGATGGCGGACAAGAACCGACGGGCGATGAAGGAGAGCACTGGAAGCTCCTGCTGCTGACGCGTCGCCAACAGATCAGGGGCGGCCCGGAAGCCAGGCCGCCCCCTTGGACAAGGTTACTGGGTCTTCGACATGAAGCGCGTGGGATAGATGCCGCGCGTGTTGTGCTCGAAGCCCTTGATCTTCGGCGAGATCAGGTGGCTCTTGCCGTAGTACATGACCGGGATCCAGGGCATGTCCTTCATGGCGATGGCCTCGGCCTTCTTCAGGATCTCGGCGCGCTTCTTCAGATCAAGCTCCGTGGACGCCTGCCTGAGAAGGCCGTCGAACTCCGCATTGTTGTACTTGCCGGCGTTGAAGCCCTTGTTGTCGCTGCGCAGCAGGAACAGGAAGTTGTCCGGGTCCGAGAAGTCGGCGATCCAGCCGTAGCGGGCGATGTCGAAGTCGCCGCCCTCGCGCAGATGCGCGAAGTGGGTCTTGCCGTCCGTGTTGATGAAGGACGTCTCGACGCCGATCTGCTTCCACTGGTCGGCGATGGCGATCACCGTGTTGCGGTTGTTGTCCGTGGTGTTGTAGCGGACTTCCACCTTGAGCGGCTTGCCGGGGCCGAAGCCGGCCTCCTTGAGGAGCGCCTTGGCCTTCTCCTCGCGGTCGATGGGCGAGGCGTCCTTGTACTCCATGTAGGCCGGCTCGCCGTAATTGCCCACGCCCGGAGGCATGAAGGAATAGGCGGGCAGCATGGTCTGGCCCCAGATCTGATCCGCGACGAATTCGCGGTCGATGGCCATGGACAGCGCCTGGCGCACGCGCACGTCGCTGAACGGAGCCTTGGAGGAGTTCACGATCATGTAGTAGGTGCCGAGCCAGGGCCCGACCTGGACCTGGTTTCCGAAGCGCTGCTTGAGCGACTTCATCTGGTCGGCGGGAACGTCGTCGGTGGTGTCCAGTTCGCCGGCCTCGTAGCGGCGCACCATGGCGGCGAAGTCCGGGGTCGGGAAGTAGTTGACGGTCTCGATCTGGACGTTCTTGGCGTCGCGGTAGTTCTCGTTCTTGACGAGCTTGATGTGGGAGTTGGGCACGAACTCGGCGAGCTTGTAGGCGCCGTTCGTCACCATGTTGCCGGGCTTCACGAAGTCCTTGCCGAACTTCTCCACCGAGGCCCTGTGCACGGGCAGGCTGGTCTGGTGGGTGAGGAGATCGACGAAGTAGGGAGTCGGGGCCTCGAGGGTGATCTCGACGGTCTTGGCGTCCACGGCCCTGACGCCGAGTTCCTCGATCTTGGCCTGGCCCTTGTTGATCTTCTCGGCGTTCTTGATCGGGTACAGGATGTTGGCGTATTTCGCGCCGGTCGCCGGGTCCATGATGCGGCGATAGGAATAGACGAAGTCCTCCGCCGTGATGGCGTCGCCGTTGGACCATTTCAGGCCCTCGCGCAGGGTGAAGCGATAGGTCTTGCCGTCGTCGCTGACCTCCCACTTCTCCGCCTGGCCGGGAACCGCCTTGGCCTTCATGTCATAGGTGACGAGGCCTTCGAGCATGTCCTGGAGAACGTGAGATTCCTGAACGGTCGAGGTCTTGTGGGTGTCGAGGGTCTCGGGCTCGCCGGAATTGGCGCGGTTGTAGACCACCTGAGCCGTGGCGGCGCCCATAGCGCCCATGAGGGCGGCCGAGGCGACGGCCGCCAGAGCCGTGCGTTTGATCCATGATGACATCGGACGGGTTCCCTTTCTGGTGTTGTTCTTCCTAGAGTGCGGAATATCTCGGTCAGAGCCGATACGGCAGTAACCTTGTCATATTTGTTGATCAATCAACTGTTCATGTCCAGTACTATCCTCCGCGGCGGCCTTAAAGCCATATCTTGCAAGCCCTTGTCCAGGGGGAAGAGCCCTCAGGCTCCCGCGTCGAACGCGAGGCCGGCCGCCTCGATCCCGCCTGCGGCTGCGATTTCGTCGTTGTCCGAGGTGTCGCCCGACACGCCGACCGCGCCCAGGATCCGGCCCCCGGCGTCCTTGATCAGGACGCCTCCCGGGACCGGAACGAGCTGGCCGCCCACCGCATGGGTCGCCGCGGCCACGAAGAAGGGGCGGTCCGTGGCCATCTTGTGGATGGCGCGGCTGCCGACCCCGAGGGAGAGGGCCCCATAGGCCTTGCCCATGGCGATCTCGGCCCGCTTGAGGCTGGTGCCGTCCTCCGAGAGAAGCGCCTTGAGGGCGCCCCTGGCGTCGTAGACGACGATGGAGAGGGGCTTGAAGGCCTTCTCCCGGGCGGTCTTCAGGGCCGCCTCGGCGATGGTCCGGGCAAGGTCCAGGGTGAGTTCGGTCACTGGCGATTCTCCTTGGGAAATTGTTATGATGCAGCCCTCAGGGCCGTCAGCGCGTGGCGGTGTCCCGGGCCGCCAGCCAGGTTGCCACGGCCCTGCGCTCGTCCAGGGTCATCTCGGTGATGTTGTTGGGCGGCATGGCGTGGGTCAGCACGCTCTGGACCCGGATGACCTCCGCATGGCGCCGGATCTCCTCGGGGGTGTCGAGGCGCACGCCCTTCGGGGCGATGGAGATGCCGTCCCAGGCGGGCTCGGCCGCATGGCACATGGAGCAGCGGGCCTGGATGGCCAGCACCGCCTCGTCGAAGGAGGCGGCAAGCGCCGGGGGCGCGCCGCCCGGCAGCTCCGCCATGTTGGCGTAGCCGGGCTTGCCGGTGATGGAGAGCCAGACCGCCAGGGCCATGCACCAGGCGGCCATGGCCCAGGTCCACCAGGGGGAGCCCTTGCGCGCGTGCTGCGAATTGAAGAAATGCCGGATGACCGCGCCCGTGACCACGATGAGCCCGATGATCGCCACCGCGTGGCGGGAGGACCACGCCAGGGGGTAATGGTTGGACAGCATCAGGAAGATGACCGGCAGGGTGAGGTAATTGTTGT
>DATHAU010000624.1:0-1732 GCA_035296545.1 Microvirga sp. | reverse complement strand
TGAGGGTCGGGTTGGACAAGGTGATCGGCACGGGAGATTACCTTCTTCCGGGAGCCGCTACTGTGACTGCGCCAACAGGACCGGGCAAGCTGTTCCCGGGGGGTTCCTGGGGCTCCGCGTGTGAGGACAGGCAGAGGTGCCAGCGATGCAGCCCCTTCATGGCGGCAGCGGCTATTCCCCTTGCCGGGGGCGCTGCGATCTTTTCCGCTCCTGGTTCGTTGTGTCTCCTGTGGTCAGCTGGAGGCTCGGGAAGCGGCATGGGATCGAACGGCGATATTCTCGACTGCCTGATCGTCGGCGGCGGGCCGGCTGGTCTGACGACGGCGCTCTACCTGGCGCGGTTCAAGCGTCGGTTCCTGGTGGTCGACAGCGGGTCCCCGCGGGCGGCCTGGATCCCGACGAGTCACAACATTCCCCTTTTCGCGGAGGGGATTTCGGGCAACGACATTTTGTCCCGCGCCCGGGCCAACATCGCGCAATACGGCGACTGCATCCTGCCCGGAACCGTGACGGGTCTGCGCCGGCAGCCGGACCGCTTCATCGCCATCGTCGAGAAGGAGGGCGGCGGCACCCGGCAGATCTCGGCCCGACGGGTCATGCTGGCCACAGGGGCCGTGGACATCGAGCCGGACCTGCCCGATGTGCCCAACGCGGTGCAGCAGGGTCTCGTGCGCTATTGCCCGATCTGCGACGGCTACGAGTCCCGGGACCGGAAGATCGCCGTCATCGCCTATGGGGCTCACGGGGTCGGGGAGGCGGTCTTCATCGCCCGTACCTATTCGGACGACGTGACCCTGCTGACCCTGGGCCAACCCCTGGAACTCGATCAGGAGCAGCGGGCCAAGCTCGATCAGCACAGAATCAAGGTGGTCGAGGATCCGGTCGGGTCTCTGGACATCGAGGACAACCGCATCGCGGCGATCCATTTCGGCGGGCACGGGCATCGCTTCGACGTGCTCTACTCGGCGCTCGGCCTCAAGTACCGGTCGGACCTTGCCCTCGCCCTCGGGGCCGAGCACGATTCCAACGGCAGCCTGATGGTCGACAGCCATTGCCAGACCACGGTAAAAGGCCTTTACGCGGCAGGCGACATCGTGCGGGGCGCCGACCAGATCGTCATCGGCATGGGCCATGCGGCGCTGGCCAGCATCCACATCCACAACCATTGCGAACTGCCCACTGAGGACGAGGCCGGCGGCGCGTAGGGCCGCCTCAGGACAAGGCCTTCGCCAGGAGCGGAAGGCTGATGTCCATGCGGTAATCCACCGACGAATGATTGTCGTGGAATTCCTCGTAAGTATGGGTGATGCCCGCGCCTTCGAGCTTCCGGTGCAGGAGGCGCGAGCCGTAGATCATGTTGTACTGGTCGATATCCCCGCAATCCACATAGAGGGCCTTCATCCCCCGCAGGTTGTCAAGGAGACGGGGGTCGTCGGCCATGCGCAAGGGGTCCCGGCGCAGCCAGTTGGCCCAGCGCTCCGGGATGAGTTCGCAGGTCTCGAGGTCCACCGGAAGCCGGATGCCGCAGAACCGGCCCGGGTCGGGGTCGAAGCTCGCGGCCTGGGCCAGCAGCATCAGGGTGTGCCAATCCTGGTCCTTCGCCTTCGGGCCTGCCTCGAACCGGGTGATGAAGGCCTCGACGGACATGCCGTGGTCCATGAGGTGGCGCAGCGCGCCCGCGAACTCGCCCAGGTGGTAGAGGTATTCGAAGCCCACGTCCCCTGAATGGGAG
>DATHAU010000623.1:0-12677 GCA_035296545.1 Microvirga sp. | reverse complement strand
TTCGAAGCCAGCTTAGCCAGCGCTCAGGCCTGGATCCTGCTCGCCAGCATCAAGCTCCTCACACGACGTATCGCCCGAACCCCTCACCCTTTATGAGCCAGACTCTCAGGATGAGGGTGGAGTGATGAGCCAGGCCTCAAGAAGGCGTCTTGCCTTCAAGCGCCGATCTCGACGATCTCGGCCTCGCCCCCTCCGATCGGGATCACGTCGCCGATCTCCTTGCCCATCATCGCCTGGGCGAGCGGCGACACGTAGGAGAGGCCGCCCTTCGCCGGTTCGGCCTCGTCCTCGCCGACGATGCGATAGGTCTGCCGCCGCCCGTCGTCGCGCTCGAAGGTCACCTGTGAGCCGAAGCGCACATGGGAGGCGTCCGCCGGGGGCGGCGTGACCTCCGCGGCGATCCGGCGGTGCGTCCAGTAGCGCAGGTCGCGGGAGACGCGGGCGATCTCGGCCTTGTCGCCCGCGGCCTGGCCCCGCGCGAGGCGCCGGTTCAAGTCTTCGATCCGCTCGTCCATCTGGGCGAGGCCCGACGGGGTCACGAGGTTGTGGGGGCTCACCGGCCGGTCGGGCAGATCCTCGAAGGCCTCGCCGCCCTCGGGCTCGCGAACAAAGGCGCGGCTCATGATGCGTCCCTCCGCTCCTTTGAAGGAAACGATCGTGAGCCTGCTAAGTTTCCCGCGGGGCCTTGATCCGGGCCTGCCTCAGGCGTCCGACGATGCCGCCCGGGAAGGCATAGACGCTGACGACGAACAGGGCGCCGAGCCACAGGAGCCAGCGGTCCGGATGGACGAGGTTCGGCAGGAGCGGGATGCCCGCAAGGGCCGAGCTTCCGGCCTCCATCAGCACCTGGAGATAGCTCTGGGCCAGGACGAAGAGGGCAGCTCCGATGATGGCCCCGTACATGGTGCCCATGCCGCCGATGACCACCATGAGCAGGATGTCGATCATGATCGAGAAGGACAGGGTGGTGTCCGGGCCGTTGTAGCGCAGCCACAAGGCCAGGAGCGCGCCCGCCACCGTGGCGGCGAGCGCCGAGATGACGGAGGCCGCCGTCCTGTAGGCCACCACGCGGTAGCCCAGGGCCTCGGCGCGGAACTCGTTCTCGCGGATCGCCTGGAGCACGCGCCCGAAGGGCGAGTTCACGACCCGCAGGAGCAGCAGGAACACCGCGAAGGACACGAAGAAGACCAGGTAATAGGCCAGGAGGCGCCCGTTGACGGCAACGCCCAGCACCGGGTCCGGCAGGAGCCGGAAGGCCGGGCGAAGCTGCGGGGGAAGCTGGAACGACAGGCCGTCCTCGCCGCCCGTGATCGTCGAGAGCTGGGACGCCAGAACGGCCACGGCGGTGGCGACCGCCAGGGTAATCATCGAGAAGAAGATCGCCCTGACCCGCAGGGACAGGAGGCCGATGGCCGCCGCCAGAACCGCCGACAGGGCGAGCGCCGCCAGGAGGCCGATGGCCGCCGCGCCCCAGCCGGGGCCCATGCGCTCCAGGGCGATGGCGATGCCGTAGCCGCCGATGCCGAAGAACATGGTGTGGGCGAAGGACACGATGCCCGTATAGCCGAGCAGCAGGTCGTAGCTCGCCACCAGCACGATGAAGACGCAGATCTTCGCCGCGGTGCTCAGGGGCTGGCTGCCCGAGAACAGGAACGGGGTCGCGGCCAGAACCAGCACCACGGCGACGAGGATCAGGCTCAGGGCCCGCGAGCGCGGCAGGTCCGACGACAGGAGGGAGTTCAGGATGCCGCCGCCCTTATGGGTCTCGCGGGCGGGCAGGGCGAGGGCGGGGGAGGTGCTCATCGGCGCGCCACCGGAAACAGGCCCTGGGGACGCCAGATCAGCACCAGGGCCATCACGAGGATGTTGGAGATCAGCGCCAGCTTGGGCTCCACGAAGCCGACGTAATTGGCCACCAGGGCCACCAGGATCGAGCCCACGAAGCAGCCGCCCACGGAGCCGAGGCCGCCGATGATGATCACGATGAACACCAGCACCATCACCTCCATGCCCATGCCGGCGGTGAGCGTCTGGCGGTAGAAGGCCCACATGACGCCGCCGAGGCCGGCCAGCGCCGAGCCCGCCACGAACACGCTCACGAAGAGGCGGCGGATGCGGTAGCCCAGGGCCTCCACCATCTCCGGGTTCTCCACCCCGGCGCGGATCAGGAGGCCGAGGCGGGTGCGGTTGAGGATGAGCTGCATGGCCGCGAAGACCACGAGCCCGATGGCCACCGCCACCACCCGGTAGCGCTCCATGACGATGTCGCCGAGCACGAAGGCGCCGCGCAAGGATTGCGGCAGGGGGATCGGAATGGGCGAGGCGCCCCAGATGGCGTGGATCGCCTGCTCGGCCACGATCAGGCCGCCCATGGTGACCAGGATCTGCTTCAGGTGGCTGCCGTAGACCGGGCGGATGATCACCCGCTCGAACACCGCGCCGACGATTCCCGTCAGGGCCATGGCGGCCAGGATGCAGAGCAGCAGCAGGGCGAGGTTCAGGGCGATGGAATCGGCCGCCGCCCAGCCCGCGAGGGGGCCGAGGACGAGCAGGGTGGCGTAGGCCCCGAGGGAGATGAAGACCCCGTGGCCGAAATTGATGATGTCCATGAGGCCGAACACCAGGGTCAGCCCCGAGGCCATGAGGAAGATCATCATGCCCATGGCAAGCCCCGCCACCGTGAGCGTGACCCAGGTGGAGCCGCTGCCCACGAAGGGCAGGGCCAGGAGGGCGAGCGCGGGCACGAGGAGCAGCGGCAGCCAATCGGTCCTGCTGCGCGGAAGCTCGGAGGCGGCGGAGGACTCGGCGGCCATGTCGCTCATTGATGGGCCTCCAGGGAGAGGCCCAGCAGGCGCTGCTGCAAGGCCTTGTCGGCCACGAGTTCGCCCATGGGGCCGGAATGCACGATGCGCCCGTCGTCCATCACCAGCACGCTGTCGCCGAGAACTGATGCGGCATGGAAGTTCTGCTCCACCAGCAGGATGGTCTCGCCCGCGGCCTTGAGCGCCCGGAAGGCCTCGATCATGCTGCGCACCATCACGGGAGCAAGGCCCTTGGTGGGCTCGTCCACCAGCAGGAGCCGGCGCGGCTCCGCGATGGCCCGCGCGATGGCCAGCATCTGCTTCTGCCCGCCGGACAGGTTGCCCGCCGGCAGGTTCCAGAACCGCCTGAGGGCGGGAAACAGCCCCAGCATCCAGTCGAGGCGGGCCCCGTCCACGGGGCCGGAGCGGGCGGCGAGCACGATGTTCTCGCGCACGGTGAGATCGCTGAAGATGCCCATGGCCTCCGGCACGTAGGCGATGCCCGCGCGGGCAATCTCGGGGGTGGAGGCTGCGGCGATGTCGCGGCCGTCGAAGCGGATGCGCCCCGACGAGGCCTGCCACAGCCCCATGATGGTGCGAAGGGTCGTGGTCTTGCCCGCGCCGTTGCGGCCGAGGAGCACCGTGAGCGCCCCCTGTGGGATGTCGAAGCTCACCCCGTGCAGGATGTGGTAGGGCCCGATATGGGTCTGCACGCCGGAGAGCTGGAGCAGCGGCTCAGGCATGGCCGGCCTCCAGTCCGAGATAGGCCTGCTGCACGATCGGAGACGCGATCACCGCCGCGGGCTCCCCGTCGGCCACGAGAGCGCCGTTGTGCAGCACCACGATGCGGTCGGCGAGCGAGCGCACCACGTCCATCTTGTGCTCCACCAGGAGCACGGTGGAATCCGGGCGCTGCTTGATGTCGTGGATGAGCTCCAGCACGGTGGGCACCTCGTCGATGCTCATGCCGGCTGTGGGCTCATCGAACATGAAGACCTTGGGCTCCATGGCGATGAGAAGGGCCACCTCCAGCTTGCGCTGATCCCCATGGGACAGGGCCTTCGGCGCGATGTGGCGCTTGTCCGCAAGGCGCACCTTTTCGAGAACGCCTTCCGCCTTCTCAATCAGGTCCCGGCGGCCGTTCCAGACCCGCAGGAGCGACCAGCCCGCATCGGCGCGGCTCTGCACCGCAAGGCGCACGTTCTCCAGGGCGGTGAGATCGGGAAACAGGTTGGTGAGCTGAAAGGCGCGCCCCAGGCCGCGCCGGGTGCGGGCGGAGGGCGGCAGCGCCGTGATGTCCTCGCCTCCCACGATCACCTGTCCCGCGCTGGCCCGGAGCTGGCCCGACACCAGGTTGAAATAGGTGGTCTTGCCGGCTCCGTTGGGACCGACGATCGCCGTGAGCGTGCCGGGGGTGAACCGGCACGACACGTCGTCCACGGCCACATGGCCGCCGAAGCGGATGGTGAGCCCGCGCGTTTCCAGCGCGGGCGTTGCTTGTTCCGATGCCACAGCTTGTCTTAGCGCTTGTTCCGCACCGGGATCGGCAGCTTGTCGGCCGGGATCTCGGACACGAGATCGAGCAGGTCGTTGGCGTCCTTTCCGCTGGCCTTGACCTTGAAGTGATACATGGGCTGGAGGGCCTGATGGTCCTCCTTGCGGAAGGTCATCTGGCCTTTCGGCGTGTCGAACGACATGCCCTCCATGGCGGCGATCAGCTTCTCGGTGTCGGTGCCGCCCGCCTTCTGGATGGCCGTGACCACCGCGGAGGCGGCCGCGAAGCCGCCGGCGGTGAAGAAGTCCGGCGGCGCGTTGAAGCGCTTCTGGTGCTCGGCCACGAGCCAGTCGTTCATCGGGTTCTTGGGAAACGCGTAATAATAATACACCGCGCCTTCCATGCCGGGATAGTTCTTGTAGATCTGCATGGCCGGCAGGATGTTGCCGCCCGGCGCGATCTCGATGCCGAAGCGCTCCGGCTTGAGGTCGGCGATCTTCGGCAGCGGGTGCTGGCCGGCCCAGATGATGTTGATGATCTTCCGGCCCGGCTTGTCCTTGAGGGCGTCGAAGATGCGCTGCGCGGACGCGGTAAAATCGGTGGCGTTCTGGGGCGCGTATTCCTCGAACACCACCTTGGCGTTCGGGCGGATCTGGCCGAGGGCATTCTTGAGCGCCGCGACGCCGTCGCGGCCGAAGGCGTAATCCTGCGCCAGGGTCGCGATGGAGACGTCCCCGCTCGTGGGAACCGCGGCGGCGTTGCCGTAGGCGTCCTGGGTCGAGTTGCGGGCGGTGCGGAAGATGAAGCGGTTCCACTTCTCAGCCGTGATGGCGTCGGCCACGGCGGGCTCGATGATCAGGATCTTGCCGTTCTCCTCGGCCACCGGCAGCATGGCCAGCGCCGCCGCCGAGGAGGTGGTGCCCACCGCGATGTCCACCTTGTCGTCGTTGTAGGCCTGCTCGAGCAGGGTCTTGGAGAGATCGGCCTTGAGCTGATCGTCCTTCACCAGCACGGAGATCTTGCGGCCGTTCAGGCTCATGCTGCCCTTGGTGAGGTATTCGAGCCCCATCATGAAGCCCGCTTCCGTCTGCTTGGCGTAGGCCTCCAGGGGGCCGGTCTTGCCGGCGATCAGGGCGATCTTGATATCCTGCGCGAACGCTGCGGATGCAAAGAAGATGCCTGCCGTGGCGGCGGCGATTTTGAGTTTCAGGCGCATGGAACCTCCCGCGGATTTTATCAGGTCATTGACGGCTTCGCGTCCCGGCCTGTCAAGGTCGAGTCTCAGCCGGGGCAGTGGAGCATTGTCGCATTGACTCCTGCGTCGAGAAAGCCTGACCCGTCGCTCCGCCGTCATCCTGAGGAGCAGCCTTGGGCTGCGTCGCGAAGGATGGGGCCATGGTCGTGAACCCTTATGCGGCAGCCTCTCAGGCTCCGGGCGGAACCGGGGCCTCGATGTCCTTCGCCTCCCGTCCGCGCCTTGCGGCCTCCCGCTCCAGGAGCAGCAGGGCCAGGCCCGCCACGCAGATGATGGCCGCGCCCACCAGGGTCCAGACCCCGACCACGTCGCCGAACGCGAGATAGCCGAGCACGATGGCCCACACGATCAGGGTGTATTGATAGGGCGCCACCACGGAGGCCGGCGCGATCTTGAGGGAGCGGTTGACGCACACATGGGCCGCCATGGACACGATGCCGAGCAGGAGCAGGCCCGCGAGATCCACGGGTCCCGGGGTGACCCAGTGGAACGGCGCGGCCACGATGCCGAAGATCAGCGCGCCGAGGATCTGGCCCAGCACCAGGGTGGCGTCGTCGGTCTCGCGCAGGGTCCGGGTCGTGATCAGCAGCAGGGAGTAGAACACGCTTCCCGCCAGCGCGATGAGGGCCGGCAGGGACAGGGTGGCGGCGGAGGGGCGCAGGGCCACCACCACGCCGAGGAAGCCCACCGCGATGGCGAGAATCCGCGGGCGGTCCAGCCTTTCGCCGAGCCAGAACACCGCGAAGGCCGCCACGTAGATCGGCCCGGCCAGGTAATAGGTCATCACGTCGGCGAGCGCCAGGTAGGTGACGGCCCAGTAGAAGGCGGCGACCTCGAGGGTCGAGAACGCGATGCGCAGGGCGTGGAGCCCCGGCCGGGCGGGAAGGGCGAGCGGCACCTTCTGCCGCCGCATGATCGGCAGGAGAACCGCCAGGGCCGCGATGCTGCGCAGGAGCAGGACCTGCCCGACCGAATAGGTGGCCACCAGCCACTTGCCCATCACGTCGTTGACGGAAAACATGAACATGCCGAGCAGCATCAATCCGATGCCGAGAAGCGCGCCCGAGCGCACTTTCGGCGCGGATGGGGATGCAGGCTGAATCATGGGGCGCATTCATGCGGGAAGCGGCGGCAAGACTCAAGATGCCCCGCGCGCCCAAAACCCCTCTCCCGGGTGGGAGAGGGGCAGGGGTGAGGGAGGGACGCCTTTGGGTCAGGCGCTCACATGTCCGCTCACCCCCGCCTGCGCCTACAATTTTGAATGAGGCCATATTCTCCCAAAGAAGCAGCAAAGAACGGCGCTACCCCTCCAGTGCCTCGATCATCTCCACCCGCGTCGCATGCCGGCCGCCCTCGAACCGGGAGGTCAGGAATGCATCCACGATATCGAGCGCCAGCCCTTCGCCCACCACGCGCACGCCAATCGACAGCATGTTGGCATCGTTGTGCTGGCGGATCATGCGGGCTGAGAATGTGTCAATGCAGACGCCGCAACGGATGCCCTTTACCTTGTTCGCCGCCATCATGATGCCCTGGCCAGTGCCGCATAGGATGATGCCAAACCGGCAATCGCCGGAGGCGACGAGCCGCGCCGCCGCTTCGCCGTGCTTAGGATAATGTGTGCTCTCCGGCGTCGTCGGTCCGATGTCGACCACCACCCAGCCACGCGCCGCGATATGAGCGGCAATGGCCTGTCGGAGCTGAATGGCGGAGTGGTCGCTGGAGAGGACGATGCGGTTGCTGGCTGTCATGGAGAAGTCGTTCCGTTTTCCGAGGCAACTTGGCGGATCGGCAGAGTTGGATCAGGTGCTTTCTAGGAAAAGAACTGTCAAATCTTGCTCAGCGAAATCTTTCTTGTGCGGCGGCAACGACTCGCCCGTCGATTTTCAGGGTAGCGGCGCTGTCGTGGCAAAATGCAGAGATGCCTAGGATTTCTGTCATAGGAATTGCGGAGAGGGCCTTCTCTCACCCGGCTGCTGCGCAGCCACCCTCTCCCACCCGGGAGAGGGAGAGGAAGCGGCTAGACCGTCTTTACACCATTCACATGCAGCATCATGGCGTAGAGGGAGGTGGTGCCGCAGATGTAGAGGCGGTTTCGCTTCGGGCCGCCGAACGCCACGTTGGCCACGGTCTCGGGGACAAGGATCTTGCCGATGAGCGCGCCGTCGTCCGCGTAGCAGTGAACCCCGTCCCCGGCGCTGGTCCAGAGGCGTCCCGCCTCGTCGAACCGGAAGCCGTCGAAGAGGCCGCTGGTGCAGGTGGCGAAGACCTCGCCGCCGGTGAGGCGGCCGTTCTCGCCCACATGGAACGCCCGGATATGGCGCGGGCCGTCCGTCACGTGGGTGGCGCCCGTATCGGCCACGTAGAGGCGGGACTCGTCCGGCGAGAAGGCGATGCCGTTGGGGCGGACGAAATCGTCAGCGACGATTTCGATCTCGCCGCTTCCCGGATCGATGCGGTAGACGTGGCAGCCGCCGATCTCGCTCTCGGCCCGGTGCCCCTCGTAGTCGGAATCGATCCCGTAGGCCGGGTCCGTGAACCAGATCGAGCCGTCGGATTTCACCACCGCATCGTTGGGGCTGTTGAAGCGCTTGCCCTGGTAGTGGCTGGCGAGCACCGTGAGCGAGCCGTCGTGCTCCGTGCGGGTGACGCGGCGGTTGCCGTGCTCGCAGGTGACGAGGCGGCCCTGCCGGTCCACCGTATTGCCGTTGGAATATCCCGCCGGAGTGCGGAAGACGCTCACCGCGTTCGACGTCTCGTCGTAGCGCATCATGCGGTCGTTGGGGATGTCGCTCCAGACCAAGTAGCGCCCCGCCGGGAAATAGGCGGGCCCTTCCGCCCAGCGGAACCCCTCGGCGAGCTTTTCCAGGCGCGCCGCGCCGGGGACCAGACGGTCGAAGCGCTCGTCGAGCTGAACGGCCACATCTCTGAACGTAGGAAATGATTGCATCTTGGAAGCCTCAGTGGGCCATCAGGACCGGCATGGTCGTGGCGTTCAGGATATGGCTCGTGGCGCCGCCGAAGAACATCTGGCGCAGGCGGCTTTGGGTATAGGCCCCTTTCACCAGCAGGTCGCAGCCCAGGGCCCGGGCTTCGGACAGGATGGTTTCTCCGGGCCGGTTGGACGGGTCCGCCGCCATGACGGCCTCGGCGGGCAGGTCGCGCATTCTCAAGGAGCGCACCAGCTCCGATCCGGACGGACCGGCGACGCCCCAGTCGTCGAGCTCGAGGACGACGATGCGGCGGGCCTTGGCCATGATCGGCATGGCCCCGAGAACGGCGCGCGCCGTCTCGGTGCTCCGGTTCCAGGCGATCACCACCGTCTCGCCCAGGGTCTGAAACCGGGTCGGCGGAGCGATGAGCACCGGGCGGCCCGTGTCGAACAGGGCCGATTCGACCGTGGACAGGCGGGTCTGGCCGTTGGACCCGTCGGGACGCCCCACCACGGTGATGTCGAACACGCGCCCGTAGGCCCCCAGGAACGCGTCCTCCATCAGGCCGTCCTGCCGCCAGCCGAAGCTCAGGCCGGGCACGCCCGAGGCGGAGCGCTGGACCTCCCGGGAGCCCATGAAGGCCTCGAAGCGCTCGCGGCAGGCGCGGGCCATTTCGAGGCGGTTTTCCGGAGTGATGGGGGAGGGAACCCCGATGGCGATGTCCACGGGCAGAACCACCGGATAATCCGGGGTGATCGCGATGCCCTCCACATAGCTGTCGAAGATGCGGCCCAGGTGCAGGGCCGTCTCCAGCTGGGGTTCGACGATGCCGTGGTCTTCGACCGGGACGAGAATGCTTTTCATGGGGTTATTGTCGCGCTTAAAACCCGCCTCGGCAAGTCCATCCGAAAGTTCATCCCGTCGAACCGGATCCCTCTAGACGATCTCGAAGTCCTCCGGCTTCCAGGAGACTTGCGGGTATTGCGGGTTCATGTCCTCGAGAACCTGCCTGACGATGGCGGCGATCACCCCGTTGCGCACCCATTTGCGGTCGGCGGGGACCACGTGCCAGGGAGCCCAGGGCGTGGAGCAGCGGTGCAGCATGGTCTCGTAGGCCTGCTGGTATTCGTCCCACATCTGCCGGTCGTCCAGGTCGCCCGGGTTGAACTTCCAGTGCTTGGCGGGGTCGGCGAGGCGCTGCTCCAGGCGCTCCTTCTGCTCGTCCTTGGAGATGTGCAGCATGAACTTGAGAACCTTGGTGCCGTTCTCGTGCAGCAGCCTCTCGAAGGCGTTGATCTGCTCGTAGCGCTGCTCGATGGCGTCCTCCGAGGCGAACCCCCGCACCTTGCCGATCAGCACGTCCTCGTAATGGGAGCGGTTGAAGATGCCGATGGTGCCGCGCCGGGGGCAGGCGGCGTGGACGCGCCAGAGGTAGTCGTGCGCCAGCTCGGTCTTGGTGGGCGGCCCGAAGGCCGTCACCGACACGCCGAGGGGGCCGGTGGCGTTGAACACGCTGCGGATGGTGCCGTCCTTGCCGGAGGTGTCCGTGCCCTGGAGGATCACCAGGAGGGCGCGCGCGCCCTCCGCATAGAGGCGGTCCTGCAGGGCGTCGATCTCCTTGGCGAGAGCGGCCGTGGCGGCCTTCGTCTCCTCCTGGCCGGCGAACATCGAGCTGTCGCGCGGGTCGCGCTCCTTCAGCTTGATCCGCTCCCCCGGCTTGACCTGAAGCTTCTCGATCAGGGCTCTTGCATCCTCGGCCATGCGCGCTTCCTCCATTGCCCTGATGACCATAGAGCGGGGGATTGCGAAAGGAAGGTCCGGACGGGGCGTCGGGCGCCTTTACGGACGCCCGGGCGGGGCTTACAGGAGCCTTGCCCCATGGCCGAAGAGGTGTTCGCGATGCTTGCTCTCTACTATTATCCCGGCAATGCCAGCCTGCTGCCGCACATGATGCTGCGGGAGATCGGAGCGCCCTTCGAGCTGCGCCTGGTGGACCGGGCCCGGAACGGCCAGAAGAGCGCCGACTACCTCAAGCTCAACCCCAACGGGCGCATCCCGGTGCTGGCGGACGGCGACCTCGTCCTGTTCGAGACCGCCGCCATCGCCCTGCATCTCGCCGACCGGTTCCCGGACGCGGGCCTCGCCCCCGCGGTGGGAACGCGGGAGCGGGCCGAGTTCTACAAGTGGATGATCCACCTCTCGAACACGCCGCAGGCGGAGTATCGCCCGTGGTTCTATCCCCACGAGCACGTCAGGGACGAGGCCGCGATCCCCAGCGTCAAGCAGGCGACGGAGCAGCGCCTGTACCGCATGTTCGACGTCATCGCCGAGCAGCTCGGCAGCCGCACCTGGCTCCTGGGCGAGCGCTTCTCGGCCGCCGACCTGTTTCTGTTCATGCTCATGCGCTGGGGCCGGGGAATGCCCCGCCCGCCGCGCTCGATTCCCAACCTCAACGCCCTCGCCGAGCGGGTGATCGCCCGCCCGGCCGTGCAGGAAACCTTTAAGGCGGAAGGGATTCAGGCGCCGTTCTTCTGATACTTGCGCCGCCGCTGTCATTCCGGGGCTGCCGCAGGCAGAGCCCGGAATCCATAAACACGGTGACCAGAGAGTAGGACGCAACAGCCAGTGCGTTTCATTCTGCTGCGCTGGGGTCTATGGATTACGGGCTCCGCTGCGCGGCCCCGGAATGACAGTTGAGCCCATCATCAACCCTTCCCGCGCCGCCTCGCGCCCTTGCGCTCGGGCAGCGCCTGCTCGATCCGGCCGATCTCGCTCCAGGGGTCCTTCAAATGTGCCAGGCGCTCGCCCAGGTTTTCCACCGTGAAGCCGTTGGGCCTGAGATCGGGCGTCAACTCCTCCCAGGCTACGGGCGCGGCGACCGGCGCGCCGGGGCGCGAGCGCGTCGAGTAGGGGGCGACCGCCGAGGCCTCGCGGTTGTTGCGGAGATAGTCGATGAAGATCCGGCCTTCCCGCTCCTGCTTGACCGAGGTGGTGGTGTAGCGGTCGGGCTCGTCCGCCGCCATGGCCTCCGCCATGCCGCGCGTGAACGCCAGCGCCTCCTTCCAGGGAGCCCTCGGCGTCAGCGGCACCACCACGTGAAGGCCCTTGCCGCCGGTGGTCTTCACGAGGCTCTCGAGCCCCTGCGCCTTCAGCCGCTCGCGCACCGCCCGCGCGCCCTCGATGATCTGGGCCCATTCCACGCCTTCGCCCGGATCGAAGTCGAAGATCAGCCGGTCCGGCCGCTCCAGGTCCGAGAGGGTCGCGCCCCACACGTGCATCTCCAGCACGCCCGCCTGCACCAGGGCGACCACGCCCGCGATGTCGCGAACCGTCAGCACCTCCTCGGGAACGAGGGTGCGCCGGATGGCGGGGTTCATGCCGGCCCAGGAATGGCGCTGGACGAAGCACTTCTTCTGCGCGCCCGCGGGGCAGCGAATCAGGGTCAGGGGCCGGTTCGCCAGGTGGGGCAGGAGCCACTCGCCGATGCCCGCATAGAACTCCGCCAGCTCCCGCTTGGTGAGGCCCTGATCCTCCCACAGCAGGCGCTCCGGATGGGTGAGCGCAATGCCCGCTACCTCGACCGCGCCGGCCTGGGCCGCCTTGCGGGCGGAGGAGGGGCGCTTGGTCGGCGAGGCGGGTTTTTCCGTTGTCGCGATCCTGGTGTTCTTCACGGGAGGAGCCTTCCGTTTCGCCGGTGCCTCGGCGGCCGGGGCGATCTCCTCCATGGAGCGGCCGGACTTCACCGACAGGGGCGCTTCCTCGAGGATGTCGGGCGCGTCGTCGGCGCGGGCGTGGGAATCGTCCGCCTTGATCAGGAGCCAGGATTCCTGGCGCTCGCGCGGGCGTTTGGCCATACGGACCAGATGCCATGTCCCGTGCAGCTTCTCGCCGTCGAGGCGGAAGCTGAGGCGGCCCTTGGCATAGCCCTCGCGCGGGTCGCCCTCCGGCTCCCAGGCGCCCCGGTCCCACACCATCACGGTGCCGCCGCCGTATTGGCCCTCGGGGATTTGGCCCTCGAAATCCCCGTAGTCGAGGGGATGGTCCTCCACATGGACCGCAAGGCGCTTCTCGCCCTTGATGAGGCTAGGCCCCTTGGCCACCGCCCAGCTCTTCAGCACCCCGTCGAGTTCGAGGCGGAAGTCGTAGTGCAGGCGCGAGGCGTCATGCTTCTGGACCACGAAGGACGACCCCTG
>DATHAU010000622.1:0-2334 GCA_035296545.1 Microvirga sp. | reverse complement strand
GACGGCGTCTCCTTCGCCCTGAAACGCGGCACGACTCTCTGCGTCGTCGGCGAATCCGGCTCCGGCAAGTCGGTGACCGCCCGCTCGATCCTCCAGATCGTCGACAGGCCCGGCCGCATCGAGAGCGGCTCGATCCTTCTGGCGCGCGCCGATGGCTCGACGACCGATCTTGCCAAGCTCGACCCGCGGGGCAGGGAAATCCGCAGCGTGCGCGGCAAGGAGATCGCCATGATCTTCCAGGAGCCCATGAGCTCCCTGTCGCCGGTTCACCGCATCGGGACGCAGATCGGCGAGGCGCTGCGCATCCACTTCGGCACGCCTAAGGACAAGCAGCGCAACCGTGTTCTCGAACTGCTGCGGCAGGTGGAGATCCCGCGCCCTGAAGCGGCGATCGACCGCTATACCTTCGAGTTCTCGGGCGGAATGCGCCAGCGGGTGATGATCGCCATGGCGCTCGCCTGCAACCCGTCCGTGCTGATCGCCGACGAGCCCACGACGGCGCTCGACGTCACGACCCAGGCCGAGATCCTCGACCTCATCCGGAAGCTGCAGCAGAGCCATGGGATGGCGGTGCTGTTCATCACCCATGACATGGGCGTGGTGGCGGAGATCGCCGACGAAGTCCTGGTGATGTATCGCGGCAAGGTGATGGAGCGGGGGCCGGTCGAGCAGATCTTCCACGCGCCGCAGGACAGCTATACGCGGCGCCTGATCGGCTCCGTCGTCAAGCTGGAGCAGAAGGCGGAGGTCCGGCTCGCGCGACCGAACATTCCCGCTGGGACGCCTCCGCTCCTGGACGTGAGGAACCTCTCGCTGACCTTTCCGTCCGGCCTGAAAGCCGTGGACGATGTTTCGCTCAGCGTGCGCCCCGGCGAGACCCTCGGCATCGTCGGGGAATCCGGCTCCGGCAAGACCTCCATGGGACGCTGCCTGCTGCGGATCTACGACCCGCAGGCTGGCGCAATCGACTATCGCCTCGCGAATGGCCGCACGGTTGATATCCGCACCGCTGACAAGGCCGTCCTGAGCAGCATCCGGCGCGAGGTCCGGATGATCTTTCAGGATCCGGTGGGATCGCTCAGCCCGCGCAAGACCGTGGGCCAGATCATCGGCGAACCCTTGCAGCTTGCCGGCATGAAGGGCAGGGAGCTCCATGATCGGATCGCCGATCTGATGCAGCAGGTCGGCCTCGAACCTGCCTGGCGGGAGCGCTATCCGCACGCCTTTTCCGGCGGGCAGCGGCAGCGCATCGGCATCGCCCGCGCGATCTCGGTGAACCCGCGGCTCATCATCGCCGACGAGGCCACGTCGGCGCTCGACGTCTCGCTTCGCTCGCAGATGCTCGACCTGATGATGAAGCTGCAGGACGAGCTCGGTCTCTCCTATGTCTTCATCTCGCACGACATGTCGGTGATCCGCTACATGTGCGACCGGGTCGCGGTCATGTACCGCGGCAAAATCGTTGAGGTCGGCGAGACCGATCAGGTCGTCACCGAGCCGGCGCACGATTACACCCGGGCGCTGCTTTCTGCGATTCCCCACCCCGATCCCCGGAGCCGGCGCATTCACAACCGGTTTCGTTACGATGCCGCCCGCACGGTTCCAGCCAACGGATAAGCCGATGAAGATCACCGACGTCAAAATCATTGTCTGTTCGCCCGGGCGAAACTTCGTCACGGTCAAGATCTTCACCGACGAGGGGCTGACCGGGGTCGGCGACGCGACGCTCAACGGCCGCGAGAAGGCGGTCGTCGCCTATCTTGAGGACCACCTCGCGCCTCTCCTGATCGGCCGCGATCCGAGCCGCATCGAGGACATCTGGCAGTATCTCTACAAGGGGGCCTACTGGCGGCGCGGCCCGGTGACCATGGCGGCCATCGCCGGAATCGACACGGCGCTCTGGGACATCAAGGCCAAGGCCGCCAACATGCCCCTCTATCAGCTTCTGGGAGGCGCGAGCCGCGAGAAGGTGCTGTGCTACACCCATGCCCAGGGCCGCGACATCGCCGAGGCGGTGGAAGCGGTCGGCCGGCGTAAGGAGCAGGGCTATGAGGCCATTCGCGTCCAGGTCGGCATTCCCGGGCTTCCGGATGTCTACGGCACCGGCAAGAAATCGGTAACGAACAACGCCCTCGGCGATGCCATCCCCCATGAGGAAACCTGGTCCACATCCAAGTACCTGCGCTACGTCCCGCAACTCTTCCACGCGGTGCGGGAGGCGCATGGATGGGATGTCGAGCTGCTGCACGACACCCACCATCGCCTCACCCCCATCGAAGCTGCCCGGCTCGGCAAGGATCTCGAATTTGCGCGCCTCTTCTGGCTGGAGGATGC